>CAZCXL010000297.1:0-3490 GCA_964502625.1 uncultured Planctomycetales bacterium
CGAAGGTCTGATCGTGGCGATCCCGTCCACCGCCTTCTTCGTGTACTTCCGAAACCGCGTCATGACCGTCTCTCTAGAGATCGGCGCCGTGGTGGAAGACATGTTCGAACGCTTCCGCACCGCCCACTAGTCCAGGCTGCCCGGTTACCCCGTCCCCACGAACCCCTAGTCTCAGGAAGCATCCATGGCCAAGAAGGATTCCGCCAAGGTAGACGTCGAGATCGACATGACGCCCATGATCGATCTGGTGTTCCTGATGATCATTTTCTTCATCGTCGTGAACGACATGTCGAAAAAGGAGCTTGAGGAACTCAAACTGCCGATCGCCACGGAAGCGGGTAAAGACGTGCCTCCGCCCAGCCGGCCGATCTTAAACGTGCGTTGGTACCCGCCGGGCGGGGTGCCGGACTACGTCCAGAAGCAGTACGCGCGGTTCTACCAACTGCAGATTCCCTCGGACATTGAGTGGTGCGACGTGGTTTGGAAAAGCCAGGTGCTCTACCACCCGATGTGGGATCCGCAAGGCCGCGTCGACCCGATCCGCAAGACTCGCGCCGACACCTGGTGGAAGTTGTCCGACATCATGAAGGACGTCTTCGTGGCCGGCATGCCGATGGAGATGGACGAAAAACTGGGTATTGAACTCCCGGACGATCCAATCCTGATCCGGGCCGACCGCAACACGCCCTTCAAGTACGTCCAGAAGATCATGGAAGTCTGCACCCGGGACGGCATCAAGATCTGGAAGGTCCAGCTCGCCGCCTCGGAAGATCCCAATAAACCCAAGCAACAGTAGAGGAACAGCTCATGGCCCGTAAACGCGAAGCGCCCGAGCCGGTCAAAGCGGACATGACGCCGATGATCGACTGCACCTTCCTGCTGTTGATCTTCTTCATTCTGACCCTGAAGTTCAAAATCCTCGAGGGCCGTCTGGATGCGGCACTGCCGAAGGACATGGGTACCTCCAACGCGATCGTCGAAGAGATCGAGAAGGTGGACATTCTGATGTTCGTGTCCGATCCTGGCGAGCTCAAGAACGAGGTCGTGGACGGCAAGACGCTGCAGCTCAAGCGCTATGAAGGCCGGGTGGTCCGCTACGAGGTGGGCACTCAAGTCTTCCGCACCATTCCGGACTTGGAGCGTTATCTGAATGGAGTCCTGGACAAGGACGAAACGCCCGTCACCCTCGATCCGAAGAAGGGAATCATTTACGAGGACGTCGCATTCGTCCTCGACGCGGTCATCCGGCAGAAGTTCAAGAAGGTCTCCTTCGCCGGCACCCAGGAGAACGACTAGGGGCCGCCCGGCCGCCCGGCATGGCCGAGCAGCCGTTCCTCTATCCGGACCCGGACGCGCGCGACCCGCAAGCCTTGCGGGAAGCGCTGCGCGCCGCGGCGGATCGCATTGCGGACTACCTGTCCGGGATGGAGGCGCGGCCCATCTTTCCGGCGAACGCCGTCGCGCCCACCGGCCCCCTACTTCCCGAACGCGGGGAAGACCTCAGCGCACTCTTCGCAGACGCGGCGGGCTGGGCAGAGCAGAACTCAATCCACGTCGGACACCCAGGCTACGCAGGCCACATGGACAGCGGAGTCGCGGTGGCGGGCATGCTGGGCGACTGGCTCGCGAGCGCGCTGAATCAGAACCTGCTGGCTTATGAGCTGGCGCCGGGCGCGACCTTGTTGGAGAAAAAACTCATTCGCGAGTTCGCGGACCTAGCCGGATACGACGCGGGCGCAGGCGGCATCTTCACCACGGGCGGCACCACCGCGAACCTCACGGCGCTGTTGCTCGCGCGCGACGCGGCCGTGCGCGATTCTTCCCGCCTCGGCCTGTCTGGCGAGCATCCGCTCTGCGTGCTGGCCTCCGAGGACGCGCACTACTCCGTCGCCAAATCCTGCGCTGTGCTCGGACTCGGCAGCGAGCGCGTGGTTCGCGTTCCCGTGACGGGCCCTGAGCGTCGCCTGGATCCGGATGCCCTGCCTGCAGCGCGGGCCGAGGCTCTTCGCCGCGGCATGCGACCGATCGCGCTCGTGGCGACGGCCGGCACGACCTCGTGTGGCGCCGTGGACCCCATTGCCGCGTGCGCTGATTTTACCGAGGCGCAAGGACTCTGGCTGCACGTGGACGGAGCCCACGGCGGCGCCATCCTCTTTCACGCGGGCGAGCGGGCACGTCTGTTGGCCGGCTTGGCGCGCGCGGACTCCTTCACCTTCGATCCGCACAAGTGGCTGTGGGCGCCGAAGTCCGCGGGGGTTCTGCTGGTGCGCCGCGAAGCGGATCTGATCACCGCGCGCTACCAGGCACCGTATCTCGACCGTTTCAGCAGTCCTGGGGAGGCCCTCCCAGTCAGCCAGGGCCGCCGCGCCCTCGACGGCAGTCGCCGCTTTGACGCGCTCAAGGTATGGCTCATCCTGAGGCATCTTGGCCGCCAGGGGCTGGAAGCAGCGCTCGAGTCCCGGCTGGCGTTGACTCGCTGGTTACACCAGCACCTGTCCGAGCACGCGTTCTTCGTCCCCCGCCATCGGCCGGATCTGAACGTGCTGGCATTCGGCCCGCGCGATCCCGCTCAGACCACCCACATTGCGGCAGCACACCGGGCCCTCGAGGCCGAAGGTCGCTTCTGGTCCTCGTACACCACGCTCGACGGACGTCCGAGCCACCGCGTGGTGGTCCTGAACCCGACTCTCGACGCAGTCAGGCTCTCTGCCCTCGTGGAGAGGCTCGCCGAACTGCATTCTCTCCCGCAATCCCGTAGCCAGCCCTTGCCAGGGCTGCTACATTCTTCGCCTCCCTTGCCGCATCCGCGGCAGGTGTTTCCCGGACCTGGCCCTACAGGTCCCTCGCCCGATCGTCGTCCCCGATGAAGCGAACCCTGATCTCGGTTGCTCCCGCAGCTTTCCCGCTGCTGCTCCTCGCACTCGCCTGCTCCAACCCTGACACCATGAGCACCAGTGCTCCGGTGTCGCGTACGGTGGCCAGCGACGGCAACGCGGCACCCCAAGAGCCGGGAAATCTCACGCAAGACGCGGCTCAGGCCGAAGGTTTGCGCAAGCAGAAGATTCAAGCTCTGGTCGATCAGCGTTTGGACCTCGCGCGCGGCGCCTACGCCGACGCACGCCTGCTCGAAGCTGAGAACCATTTGCTCAAGGCTCTCGAACAGGATCCGGGTAACCGCGAAGCGCGCGGCCTCCTCGATCAGGTTCAGTATTCCCTGGGCCGCATCCGTACACCGATCACGGACTCGAGTGACGATGTCGCGCAACGCACGCTGGCTAAGGCTGCTGCACTGCGGGCATCCACGGAAGCAGAGATCACCCGGGGTGAATCCTTGCTAGGGAAAGGCGAATACGAGCAAGCGATTGGCGCCGGGCGCATCGCACTTGCCAACATTCGGAACAGCACGCTCATCGCCGACTGGGGCAACCTGGAAAAGCGCGCAGTTGTTCCAGGACGGCAGCGTTTTCCGGCAAGGCAATGTCTTCTTCGG
>CAZCXL010000298.1:0-3482 GCA_964502625.1 uncultured Planctomycetales bacterium
CAATGTGGAAGGTTCGCATCGTCAACTGCGTTCCCGGTTCGCCGATCGACTGCGCGGCGATGATGCCCGCCGCCAGACCGAGTTCCACCATCGCGCCGCGCGCGAGGTCTTCGCCGTAGCACAGGGTGCACACACCGGCGCCGGCCTCGCAAGTGAGCGCGCTGCGCACGCGAATCTTGGTGTAGCCGAGATCTTCGATCCGACGCGCGATTTCCGCGGTGATCAACTGGCTCTCCGAGACCACCAACTCATCGCTGATGCGATCCCGGATGGTGTCGCGGGCGACACGTCCGCGAATCACTTGGCGCAGAGGCTGCACCAACTTCTCGCCTTGGTAGACGGCTTCCTTAGCGATGCCGCCGAGAGTACCGCATTCGTGAATTACGACGACGACGTTTTGGGCGACGTCGGCGAGTTTGCGGGTCAGGTAACCCGAGTCCGCGGTCTTGAGCGCAGTGTCGGCCAATCCTTTGCGCGCGCCGTGCGTGGACGAGAAGTACTCGAGCACGTGCAGGCCTTCGCGGAAGTTCGCGCGAATCGGAGTCTCGATGATTTCGCCGCTCGGCTTGGCCATCAGTCCGCGCATGCCGGAGAGTTGCCGGATCTGGTCCACGCCGCCCCGCGCGCCGGAGTGCGCCATCACGTACACCGGGTTGAGGTAAGGCTTGCCGTCGCGGGTGTCCATGGCCAATTCGGCCAGCAGGGCTTGCGACACAGAGTCGCGCGCCGAAGTCCAGAGGTCAATGACCTTCGAGTTCCGCTCGTTGTCGGTGATCGCGCCCTCGTTGAAGTCCTCGCGGACCTTGTCGACTTGCACTTGGGTATTGGCAATGATCGTCCACTTGTCGGCCGGGATCCGCATGTCGTCCTTCGCGAAGGAAAGACCTGAGCGGGTCGCCCCCTTGAAGCCGAGTGCTTTGAGATCGTCGAGCAGACGCAAAGTGGCGTCGCGACCGCACAACTTTTGACAGTCGTGAATCAATTCCCGGATCGCCTTCTTGTCGAGCGGGAGGTTGTAGAAGGGCATGCCCACCTGCAGCGCGTCGTTGACGATCGCGCGGCCCGGCGTGGTCAGCAGGATCTCGTCCGTGGCCAGGACGCGAATCACCCCAACTTTCTCGCACAACAAGGTGCCCTTCGCGAGGCGCACGTGCACCTGCGAGTGGGTTTCGAGGTGACCACAGGAGTAGGCCAGCAGCAACTCGTCGAGTCCTGCGTAGGTGCCGCGTCCCGGGGCGCCGTCTTCACGCCATTCGTTGCGGCACTGTTTGCGGTCCGCAGTCAGGTAGAAGAGCCCCAAGATGATGTCTTGGTGCGGCGAGATGATCGGCTGTCCGTTGGACGGCGAGAACACGTTGTTCGTGGCCAGCATCAAAGTGCTTGCCTCGATCTGCGCCTCGAAGGACAGCGGCAGGTGCACCGCCATTTGGTCGCCGTCGAAGTCTGCGTTGTAGCCTTGGCAGACCAGCGGGTGAATTTGGATCGCGTTGCCCTCGATCAGCACCGGCTCGAAGGCCTGGATGCCCATGCGGTGCAGCGTCGGCGCGCGGTTGAGCAGCACCGGGTGGTTTTGGATCACCTCTTCAAGGATGTCCCACACCACTTCTTCACGGCGCTCGAGCATCTTCTTGGCGGCCTTGATGGTTTCGGCCAAGCGCAGCTCCTTCAGGCGGCGGATGATGAACGGCTGGAACAGTTCCAGCGCGATCACCTTCGGCAGGCCGCACTGGTGCAGCTTGAGCTCCGGCCCGACCACGATCACCGAACGCGCGCTGTAGTCCACGCGTTTGCCGAGCAAGTTGAGGCGGAAGCGCCCTTGCTTGCCCTTGATCATGTCAGTCAGTGACTTGAGCGGCTGGTTGGAAGTGCTCATGACTTGGCGCTTGCAGCGGCCGTTGTCGAAGAGCGCATCCACCGATTGCTGCAGCATCCGCTTTTCGTTGCGAATGATGACTTCTGGCGCGTTGAGTTCGATCAACCGCTTGAGGCGGTTGTTGCGGTTGATCAGGCGGCGGTAGAGGTCGTTAAGGTCCGACGAAGCGAAATTGCCCGAATCCAGGCGCACCAAGGGGCGCAACTCGGGTGGGATCACCGGAACCGCGTCCAGGATCATCCACTGCGGATCGTTGGGCGAGTCGCGCAGCATCTCCACCGTGCGCAGACGCTTGATGATGTCGGCGAGACGCTGCTTCGAAGTGCAGTTCTTCATCTCCTCGCGCAACTCGCGCGCGATGAGGTCCAGGTTCAGTGAGCCGAGCAGCTCCTTGATGGCCTCGGCGCCCATGCCGGCGTGGAAGGCGGAGCCATGCTGCGCGCGCGCGCGGCGGTACTCGTCCTCCGTGACCAACTGGCAACGCTTGAATTCACTCGGACCCGGGTCCACGACCACGTAGTCCTGGAAGTAGATCACGCGCTCGAGCTCGGTCTTCTTCATGCCGAGCAAGTTGCCGATCCGGCTCGGCGTCACCGAGAAGAACCAGATGTGCGCGACCGAAGCGGCCAGGTTGATGTGGCCCATGCGCTTGCGGCGCTCGCGTGAGGTGGTGACCATCACGCCGCACTTGTCGCACACGATGCCCATGTGCTTCTGTCCGCGGTATTTGCCGCAGGAGCACTCGTAGTCGCGCTCCGGGCCGAAGATCCGCTCGCAGAACAAACCGTCCTTCTCAGGGCGGAAGGTCCGGTAGTTGATGGTCTCGGGCTTCTTGACCTCACCGTGCGATTGCGTGCGCACGTCCTCTGGGGACGCGAGACGAATGGACACAGTGAGCGCATCGCGCTGTTCTTGGAGGGAGAGCCCGACTTGGAGGTCGGCGCTGCTGTCGAAGATCGGATCGTCGTTGCTCATCGTCGTTCCTCTTAGGCCTCCTGGTTTTCGAGCTGGATGTTCAGACCCAAGCCACGGATTTCGTTCATCAATACCTCGAAGGACACAGGGGTGCCCGGCTCGAGGATGTTCTTGCCCTTGACCATGGACTCGTAGATCTTGGTACGCCCGTCTACGTCATCGGACTTCACGGTCAGCAGTTCTTGCAGCAGGTACGCCGCGCCGTAGGCCTCAAGCGCCCACACTTCCATTTCGCCGAAGCGTTGACCGCCGAAACGCGCCTTACCTCCCAGCGGCTGCTGGGTGATCAGGCTGTAAGGACCGGTGGAGCGCGCGTGCACTTTCTCGTCCACGAGGTGGTGCAACTTCAGCATGTACATGTAGCCCACGCACACTTTTTGTTCGAAGGGATTGCCGGTGCGCCCGTCGAACAACTTCGCCGTGCCCTGGACCGGAGTCAACAACATCGACCGGGACTGCTCGGAGCCGCCGTTTCACGGGACGACGCAGGCCAACCGGCTGACGGGGTTCCCGGGCAACAGCCTGACGATCCCGGTTGGACGTGGCGCGTTGTTGCTGGGCACTTGGCAAGGCATTTATCTGGGCGAACATCGAGATCACGGCGGCCCGCGGACGCTGGTGGCAACGTTAGCTG
>CAZCXL010000299.1:0-3466 GCA_964502625.1 uncultured Planctomycetales bacterium
TGGGGTAGCCGCCCGTCGTCTGGCGGTCCGCCATGAGAACGATGAGTTGGCCCTTGACGCGGCCGTTGCGCACCATGAAGACCTCGTTCCACACGTTGAAGCCGTAGATGTCCGAGTGGTCAGTGTTCTGGTAGGCGCAGCCTTCGTGGGTGAACTGCACTTCGCAGCCCGGCGCGATCAAGCCGATGTAGGGCTGACAACCTCCTGTGCCGCCGCCGATGAGCGTTCCATGCTTGAGCAGGATTTTATTGCGGTATTTCCCAATCACGTCGTAGTCCTTCGGACAGTGCACGACCACGACCCCGGGGAAGTGGCAATTGTCCAGACTGACCGTGTGATTCTCACTAAGCACGAATACCACGGTTTCGTTGTGCGAGACGTTCTTGAGGTTGTTTTCGCCGTAGTAGAAGACCTTGCCCGGTCCGGGAGTCAGATACCAGTCGAGATCGATTTTGGGGGCGCGAATCGGCGCACTGACCCGTAACTCCGGCGCGTTCACACCGTAGTTGGTGGTGGAGTACTTGAACAATTCACCCTCGACGGTGGCGCCGTCGAACTCATAGCCTTGGATCTCACCGTAGCCCCCAAGCACCCACTGCTCGCTTACCCAGTCCCACATCTGCAACTTGTCCGGGAGGTCGGTGACCAGAACGTCTCCGCGGACCACGCCGTCCTCCATGTGGAACTCGTTGCCCAAGACCGCAAGCGCGACTTCCGCGTCCGCGCTCCAGCCGGTGGACACATTGGCGTCAACACCGAGTTGAAAGGCACTGTCTTGCGATTCGCCGCGAATGCGCAACTGCACACTGTCGCCGCCCGCTTCGAATTCGTCCTCGATGACCTCAACGTGGAACACCGAACCGTCGGAGAGCGTGAATCCCTCGGAGTCCGTTCCGGTCCAGCGCGGGGCGAGCATGAGTCGGCGCAGCGCAAACTCCATGCCGCCCTCCGCGGCGCACTCGGCGCGCAGGGATTGTTGGCCGTCTGCCACCACGTCCACGCGATCCCGCCCGGAGGTCGCGAAAGAGATCGCCATGGTGCTGAGCAAGGTCAGCACGATCAGGGCTAGCAGGAGGATTCCGCCGCGATCCGCGCGAACGGCGACAGTGGTCAGGTGGGGAAGGGACCGCATGGAGTTCGCCCTCCTCTGCGGACGCACCGACAGTGGTCTTGAGCAGGGCCTGGGCCTTTTCAGGCCGGGGAGGCGAAGGCGCAGAAGCGGAAGCGCAGGCCGCCCTCCTGCTGCTCCTCGCCCTGCTCGAGCGCGCGCAGTGCAGAGAAGCCCGGGAAGAACACGTCGCAGTCGTGCGTTCCGGCCACGCGCGTCAGAAGGATCCGACCACACTCCGGGTGGGCGAGCGCGGCGGCGTAGACCTCGGCGCCGCCAATCACGAACACTTCGCCGCCTCCCGCGCGCGCGAGTGCGAGCGCTTCGCTGAAAGACTGCGCGCGTTGCGCACCTGGGAAAGCCGCGGCTGGTTGGCGCGAAATCACGACGTTGCGGCGCTCCGGTAATGGGCGGAAGCGCGGCGGGAGCGAGTCCCAGGTGCGACGGCCGAGAATCACCGCGTTCGCCGCGCCTCCGGGGCCCGTGGTGAGACGCCGGAAGAACTCCATGTCCGCCTTCAAGCGCCAAGGGAGCCCACCCGCGCGCCCGATCCCGCCCGCATCGTCCGCCGCGGCGATCACTGTGAAAGCCGCGCGCGGGCTCACACTGCGACCTCGAAACGGATGAAGGGATGGTGTTGGTAATCCAGGAGCCGGAAATCTTCGAAACGCAGTTCATCCATCGGCTTGCGGGCGATTTCCAATCGAGGCCGGGGCAGCGGGTCGCGCAGCAGTTGCTGCCGCAGTCCGTCCACGTGATTCGCGTAGACGTGCAGGTCGCCGAAGGTGTGGACGAAGATGCCCGGAGTGAGTCCGGTCTCCTGAGCGATGATCGTGAGCAACAAGGCGTACGACGCAATGTTGAACGGCACTCCGAGCGCAAGGTCGGCCGAGCGTTGGTAGAGCTGCAGATCCAATCGGCCGCCTTCGCGCACTGAAAATTGGAATAGCGCGTGGCAAGGCGGCAGCCGCATCTGCGGCAGATCGGCGACGTTCCAGGCGCTCACGATCATGCGCCGGGAGTCGGGGGTTTCGCGGATCTGGCGGAGCACTTCGCGGATCTGGTCGTGACCGCGACCGCCCCAAGTGCGCCACTGCGCGCCGTAGATGGGGCCGAGGTCGCCGTTTTCATCCGCCCAGGCGTCCCAAATGGGCGTGTGCTGGGTGAGGTCGTCGCGCACGTTGGTGGAGCCGCGTAGAAACCACAGCAACTCACGGACCACGGCCGAGAAAAGCACCTTCTTCGTAGTCAGAAGCGGGAAGCCTTCCCGCAGGTCCAAGCGCGTTTGGGCGCCGAAAACCGAGATCGTGCCCGTGCCGGTGCGATCGGTGCGCCGCTCGCCCTGCTCCAGGACGGTCCGCACAAGGTCAAGGTAGGCGCGCATGGGTTCGGCCGCAGGGGGAAACCAACCCCGATGATTCTAGGAATCCGTTAGGCTGGAGTCGGTCCCCCTCCTCATCCACATGTTCCTCGCCACCCTTGCCCTCCTTCTCCCGGCCGCCGCTCAACAAGCGGAAACCGCCGGTCCGGTCGTCCACACGATGCGCACCGACCCGGTGGTCGTGCAAACCTGGACTCAAACCCTGCCCGACGACTCGGAAGAGCCGTACTTCCGCATGTCCTTCGACGGCGGCCGCAGTTTTTCGCGTGATCGCAGCATCTCCTACGACGTGATGTTGCGCTACGCCGAGTTTGATCCCTTGCGCGATGCCGCGCCCGAGGTGCCGGAGTCCTTGACCGCTCCGGCGGACAACCGCCTGTGGATCGTCCAGTACGTGGCGCCCGGCGCGGAGATGTGGCGCGAGCAGATTCGCGCCGCGGGGGCGGTGGACCACCGTTTCCTGGCCTGGCACAGCAATGTCTGGGAGATGGATGCGGCCACCGCCGCGGCAGTCGCGACTCTGCCTTTCGTGCGTTGGGTGGGACCATTTCACCCCGCCTACAAACTCGAAGACACGGTGCGCGAGCAACTGCTGGCCGGCACCCTGGCTCCGCGCCGCTTCAACCTGGAAGTGGCGGCATGGGGCGCTGAGCACAAGGACGAAATCGTTCCCTACATTCAGAGCCTCGGCGGAACCGTGCGCAGCGCGATTCCGGAAGGCTGGATCATCGAGGCCTACCTCACTCCCGCGCAACTCCTCAGCCTCGTGCGTCATCCGCACCTGATGGGCGCGGACCGCGCCGGCGATCCCGAGAACGACATGAACAACGCCCGTGCTCTGATGGGCGCGAACTACCTCGAAGGCCTGACCGGCTGGACCGGCCAAGGCCTGCGCGCCGAGGTGATGGACGGCGGCGTGGACACCAGTCACGCGGACTGGCCCGTCGGCCGGACGCCGATCCTCCACGGCTCGGTCA
>CAZCXL010000300.1:0-2607 GCA_964502625.1 uncultured Planctomycetales bacterium
GATCTACGACCACTTCCTCGGCGCCCTCGCCCGCGAAGGGCACGCCGTTCCGCGCGAGGTGCTGGAGCGCGACGTGCGCAAGAGCCATGAATTGCAGCCGGCGCTCGTGGAGGTGATCCGCGGACTCTATGAGCGACCGCGGGATCAGTATCACTGGGTGCTGTTGGCCGAGGCGCTGTTGGATTTGGACACCGCTTGGTCGCGTTGGCGTGCGGTGCACATCCTGATGGTGTCGCGCACGATCGGCGGGCAGGCCGGCACTGGCGGATCTTCCGGCGCGGAGTTCCTGGAGAGCCGCTTGAAACTGCGCTTCTTTCCCGAATTGTGGGAAGTGCGCAACGCGCTCTGGGAGCAGCCCGCATGAGCGGCGGAGTCCATGCCTCCGGGCTCTCCGGCCGGAACGCGCTCGTTTGCGGCGCATCCTCGGGGATTGGGCGCGCGATTGCCTTGGGTCTGCAGGCTGCGGGCGCCCGCGTTTGGGGCTTGGCCCGCCGCGCGGAGGCCTTGGCCGCGCTCGGGTTGGACGGCGTCGTTGCGCACGATCTGGAAAATCTAGAGGGCTTGCCGGGGGCGCTCGCGCAGTTGCCGCCGATCCACGTTCTGGTGAACAATTCCGGCGGCCCGCCTTCCGGCCCGATTCTCGATGCGAAGCCCGCCGACTTTGAGCAGGCCTTCCGCCGCCACGTACTTGCCAGCCATCGCTTGGTGCAGTTGCTGCTGCCCGGCATGGTGGCCGCGGACTACGGCCGGATCATCAACGTGATCAGCACCAGCGTGCGCGAACCGCTGCCCGGCTTGGGAGTGTCGAACACCACGCGTGGCGCAATGGCTTCTTGGTCGAAGACCCTGGCCAAAGAATTGCCGCCGATGATCACGATCAATAACGTGTTGCCCGGCTACACCGACACCGATCGTCTCAGCGAACTCAAGACTGCGCTCGGCGCGCGCCGGGGCATGGCTCCCGAGCAAGTCGAGCGCGAATGGCTCGCGAGCGTGCCCATGGGTCGCCTCGGACGCCCCGAAGAAATCGCCGCCGTCGCCGTCTTCCTGGCCAGCCCGGCCGCTTCCTACGTCCGTGGCCAATCCATCGCCGCCGACGGCGGCCGGCTCAACGCGATTTAGCGCGGCTGCCTTCGCTTGGCGAGAACGCTCTCTACTCGCGTGACGATGACTGCGGCAGTGAGGTCTCCTGTGACGTTGAGGGTCGTGCGGCACATGTCGAGAAAACGATCCACGGCGAAAATCAACCCGACACCTTCGATCGGTAAGCCGAGCATGCCCAGCATCATGGCAATGATCGGCATGGATCCGGACGGCACACCCGCCGTGCCGATTCCCGCCAGCACGCAGACTCCGCCCACGGACAGCATCTGTCCCAAGGAAATTTCGACGCCGTAGAACTGCGCGAGAAACAGTACCGCAGCCGTGGCAAAGAGCGCCGTGCCGTTCTGGTTCGCCGTGGCGCCGATGGTCAGCACGAAGCGCGATATGTGTTGCGGCAGTTTCAAGTTCTCTTCGGCGACGCGCAGCGCCGTCGGCAGGGTCGCGTTGGAGGAGGAAGTGGAGAACGCCGTGAGCATGGCTTCGGCCGAGCCGCGGAAGAAGAAGCGTGGGCTCATGCCTCCGAGGTACTTGACGGCGAGTCCGTAAACCACGAATTGATGGAGCGCCAGCGCCCCCGTCACGACCAGCATGTATTTGCCGATTTGGACCAGGATTCCCCAGCCGAGTGTGGCGGTGAGCCCGAACAACAGCGCGCACACGCCGATCGGCGCCAGCCTGATGACGAGCTCGATCAATCGCATGCACACGTCAAAGAGTCCTTGCAGCGCCTCCTCGAGGCGCTTCGTTGCCTCACTCCGCGCCAAGCACAAGCCCACGCCGATCATCAGCGAGAAAAACATCCAGCCGAGGTAGTCGCCGTCGGCCGCGGCCTTCAGCGGATTGCGCGGCACGATTGCGGTGATGAGGTCAATTCCAGTCTTCGGCGCCGCGGCGGGCGGCTGCCAGGATCCGCTGGAGAGGGTGAGCAACTGCTCGCGCTGCTCGGGGCTCACTCCCGCGCCGGGCTGAAAGATTTCCACCGCGAGTGCTCCCAGGCACACGGCCACCACCGACGCCGCGGCCGTGTAGAGCAATGAGACCCCGCCCATCCGGCCCAGAGTCTTCAGATCCTGCATCTGTGCGACGCCCAGGGTGAGGGCGCTGAACAGCAAAGGCAGCACCAACATGAAGAGCAGGCCGATGAAGATGTCGCCGGTCGGCTTCGCGCCGTACTTGAGCACTCCCTGGAGGAGCGCGGAGTCCGGACCGAGCGTGGCGAATGCCAGGGCGCCCAGGCCTGCGCCCAGGATTGCGCCGATCAGAATCTTCCAGTGGAGCGCAAGACGAATGCGAAGAGTCTCCTTGCGCCGCGCCGCTTTCGCAATCCTAGGATGCGCGCATGGCGCTCCCGGCACTTGCGCTCGGTTTCCTGGTCCTCTTGGCGCTGGGGTACCGGTGGTACGGACGCTTCGTGGGCCGGCGGCTCGGCTTGGATGATACGCGCATCACTCCGGCGGTCAGCCGCGAGGATGGGCGCGATTACGTGCCGACCAAGCCCTTCTA
>CAZCXL010000300.1:2617-3463 GCA_964502625.1 uncultured Planctomycetales bacterium
CTTCTACTTGTTCGGCCAGCATTTCAGCGCGATCGCGGCGGCCGGACCGATTGCCGGCCCGATCCTCGCCTGCCAATACTTTGGCTGGGGCCCGTGCCTGCTGTGGATCGGCTTCGGCGTGGTGTTCATCGGCGCGGTGCACGACTTCGCGGCGCTGCATGGCTCGGTGCGCCACGGCGCGAACTCGATTGCCGAAATGGCGCGCGAGCATCTCGGTGCGGGCGCAGGCCGCGCGCTCATGGGATTCATTTGGCTGGCCCTGGTCTACGTGATCCTCGCGTTCACGGACATCACCGCGGGATCCTTCGTGTCCGGGAGTGAAGAACTGCAAGGCGGCAGCGCGAACTTCAATCCCGGCGGAGCGGTGGCGGCGGCAAGCGTTGCCTATTTGGCATTGTCGCTGTTGATGGGCTTGGTGCAGCGCTTTCTGAAGCCGCCTTTGTGGTTGGTGACCCTGATCTTCGTTCCAGCGACCTTCGCGCTGGCTTGGGGCGGCACTTTGGTCTCGCATGCCTTGGTGATGGATGCGCGCACTTGGTCACTGTTGATCCTCGGCTACTGCGGACTCGGCTCGGTGGCGCCGATGTGGCTGTTGCTGCAGCCGCGCGGCTACTTGGGCGGCTTTGTGCTTTACACCGCGCTCGCTGCCGGGCTGCTGGGCGTCTGCTTTGGCGGCTACGAGATCGCGCAGCCCGCGTTCAAGACCTGGAACACCGGCGCGAGCACGGGCATGCTCTTTCCTTTCTTGTTCGTGACGATCGCTTGTGGCGCGTGCAGCGGTTTTCACGGGTTGGTGTGCAGTGGCACGACTTCGAAACAGATCTCGCGCGAGTCCGACTGCCGCAC
>CAZCXL010000301.1:0-1834 GCA_964502625.1 uncultured Planctomycetales bacterium
CCGCCGCGGGCACTGCGCGCCAGGCGATCCAGCAGCGTGTCGGCCCAGCGGCCGCGCGGCACGATGCCCGAGCCTTGGCCGTATTCATCGACCAGCAGCAGGAAGGGCGCGCCGCTGTCACGCAGCGGACCGAGGCCATTCGCGGCCGGGGCAACTTCAGGAAGCACTGGCACCCGGATCATGGCATCGGCTGCGCATGCGCCGCGCAGCGGAAGCGTGAGATCGAGGGCTCCCATCACCTCGCCGCGCGCATCCACCACCGCCGCGTAGACCGCGCCTTCGCGCTCCAGCCGCCGGCGCGCGAGTCCGAGCGGCTCGGCGGCGGGAATGCGGAGGACGCGCGCGAGTGGAATCCGGAGCGCGCCCGCGCGCAGCTTGCCGAGTTCAAGCACGTGGCGCACCAGGACGCGGTCCGAAGGCGCAAGCCCGGCGACGTCTTCACCGCGCAGCAAGGCTTCGGCTTCCTCGGGCGCGAGCGGATCGGCTGCGACCGGGCGCGGCACCATGCGCCGGGCCACCGGACACGTGATGGGCCCGATCAGGAAGTGCAAGAGTTGCACGGGAGGCAACAAGATGCGCGCAGCGGAGATCGGACGGTGATGCGCGAGGATTTTGGGAAGGATTTCCCCGAACACTAGGAGCACGGCAAGCGCAGCCAGATTCGCCGCGGCTTCCGCTCCCCCTTCCAGGCTTGCGCTCGCGGTGTTCACGGAGGCAAAGAAGGCCAGATTGACGACCAGATTCATCAGCAGAATCGTGGTGAGCACGCCTGGCCGGTCCCGCATCAATGCAGACGCAGCTTTCGGAAGGTGCGAAGCGCGAGTCGCTTGGCCTGCCAGCGTGAAGAGCGCGGCTTCTGCTCCGCTGAAAAGGGCGCTGCCCAGCAGTAATCCTGCTGCGGTCACGAAAGCCGGATCGTAATTCACGCGGCCTCTGGCGCAGGCACGCGGATTCGGACCTCAAAACCGCCCGTAGGCAAATTCTTGGCTTCGATCTGGCCTTTCAGGCCACGCACCGTGGCGTGCGCAAGCGCAAGGCCCAATCCCGTGCCCTTGCCTGGTTCCTTGCTGGTCACGAACGGTTCGAAGAGGTGCGGCAGCAGGTCTGCCGGAGCGCCCGGGCCGTCATCGCGCACAAGCACCTCCGCGCCGTCCGCGCCGAGGCTCCGCACCTCCACCACCACGGCGCCGCGCGGGCGCGGGCTGGATTCGATTGCGTCCAGAGCGTTCTGGACCAAGTTCAGGAGCAGCGGGAACCAATCCCCGCGGGCACCGCGCACGCGTAACTCTGGTACTCCGCCCATGAATTCCAGGCGATGCTCCTCTAGACGATCAGCGAGAAAACTGCGCAAATCATCCACCACTTCGTCAATCCGGCACGATCCTCCGATCGCCTGTTGGGGCGCCATGTGCAGGAGGCGCTGCACGAGTTCGCGAATACGTTCCAGGGCTTCCTCCACCAGGGCTCCGTAGCGCTCCGCGCGCGCGCTAGCGGCTTCGCGGCGCAGCACCTCAAGGGAGTGAAGCGCGCCGGCCAAGGGGCTGTTGATTTCGTGCGCGAAGCCTGCAGCCAGAATGCCCAGCGCGGCAAGCCGGTCTTGGCGAGCCACGAGACGTTCCGCTTCCATCGCACGATTTGTGGCCTCGGCCACCCTGCGTTCCAAGTCGCGCTGAAAGCCGCGAATCTCTTCCATCATGCCGGCAAGCGACCCTGAAAGCGCGCGTACTTCGCGCGCCGCTTCACGTGCGGGAGTCAGGGCTGGCATGGCGCCTTGTCCGAACTGTTCGGCAGCAGCGGCCAAGCCGAGCACCGGGCGTAGCACGCTGCGGTCGAG
>CAZCXL010000301.1:1844-3460 GCA_964502625.1 uncultured Planctomycetales bacterium
GAGGATGAGGAAGAAAAATACCGCGCCGAGCGCCGTGGCGAGAATGCCGAGCAGAACCACACGCCAGAGCAGACTCGGAGATTCGAGCGGCGGCAGCAAGCGCACGAAGACGCCGCCCCAAGCCACGCGCCCCTCTTCGAAAGCGCCGCGCGCAAACAGCGGCAGCGCAACGCCTCCCGCCACGGCAATGCTGGTCCCGCTCGCCGTGGCACGCACCACGGTGTCAGTGATCTGCTGGAGCGGGAAATCCGGGCTTCGGTTCGCGCTGCCCTTGGGATTCAAAAACACTCCTACCGGCACCGAACCGCCGGCCAGGCTGCGCAGCACCCGCGCGTCCACGATCAGCGCATCCTCGAATTCGGACCACAGCGGCCACGAGAGCATGCGCGCGAGATTGCCGACGTCTTCCGGCTGGATCCTGGATTGCACCAATCGCGCCACTTCGATCTGCAGGGCGCGGGCACGCTCCTCTTGCGGGCGCGTGATGTCGCGGACGCGGGCGCTCGCCCAGTAGGTCACGATGCCGAGCACCACCGCGTTCACGAGCACCAGCCCGAGCGTGAGGCGCAGGCGCAGGCTCATGAGGCGGCGCTCACTGGGCCTTGCCGAATTCCCCGAGCAGTTTGAAGATCGGCAGGAAGAGCGAGAACGCGATCGCGCCCACCAAGCACGCCATGATCACCAGCATGAGCGGTTCGAGCAGGCTGAGCATGTCGTTCAGACGACGCGTGTAGGTCTGCTCGTAGGCGCTGCCTACGCGCAAGCACATGCGGTCGAGTTCACCGGTTTCTTCGCCCACCTCCACCATGGAGACCACGACTTCGTCGAAGCGGCCGCTCGATTCCAATGAAGCGGCAATGGATTCGCCTTCGCGGACTTCTTCGCGGACGATCTCCAGAGTCTCCCGGTAGACCTCATTGGTGAGCGCGCCACGGGTGATGGCGAAAGACTCCAGGTGCGGAACGCCGCTGCCGATCAGCGTGCCGAAGGTACTCGCAAAGTGCGAAACCTGGGATTGCTCCACCAAGGATCCGACCACCGGCAACTTGAGGAGCAGCGCGTGGTTCTTCCGTCGGTAGCCGTAAGAGCGGCGCATCATCAGGCCATGCAGCAGGCCGAGCGCGATCGGCACGCCGATCACTAGGTACCACCACTGGGACATGAATTCGCTGACCGCGATCATGACTGAAGTGATCGGCGGCAACTCGAGGTTCATGTCGCGGAAGAGATCCGCGAAGGTCGGGATCACGAAAATCATGAGCACCGTGATGACCGTGACGGCAATGACCGCGATCACGGTCGGGTAGGTCATCGCGCTGCGGGTCTTCGCGCGGATCTCTTGAGCGCGCTCTTGGAAGTCCGCCAAGCGGTTCATCACTTGGTCCAACACACCGCCCGCCTCGCCGGCGCGCGCCATGTTGACGTAAAGTTCGTCGAAGACTTCCGGGCTCTGCGCGAGGGCGTCGGAGAGCGTTTGACCCTCTTCGACGTAGTCGCCGGCGTCGGACACTGCGTCACGGAACCGACCGGCCGGCCACTGGTCGGCCAGGATGCGCAGGCTTCGGAGGATCGGCAGACCGGCTTGGGTCAGGGTGGAGAGCAGGCGCGTGAAACGC
>CAZCXL010000302.1:0-3454 GCA_964502625.1 uncultured Planctomycetales bacterium
GGCATCGAAACGCCAGATGCGTCCGCCGAGATCGAGGCCTCCGAGCCATCCGCCTCCGCCGGGCAGCAGAGCGAGATCCTGGCCGGTGGGGTAAAGGGTGTAGGAGTCGTCGCGCGCGACGAACCAGGCAGCGGCCGACCCGGCGTTGATGTCCCAGCGCGTGAGCCCGCCCTCTGAGCCAGAGAAAGCGGGGAGGGAGCGCGCGTGCGGAATCCAGAGCGCATCGCCGGAATGCTGCACCCGTCCGCCGAGCACGCCGTGGCCCAAATTGCGCGAAGCGGCGGGATCGAGCGCGAGCGTGTTGAGGGCGATCGCGTGCAGATCTCCGCTGCCGTCGATCGTCGTGATGAAGAAATGCGTCTCGCTGGCGGAGATGCCGAAGGGGAAGCAAGTGCCGAAGCCGAGCGGATCGGGCAGAGTGATCGTGGCGACGGGTTGTAGCGCGGCATCCCAGATCGTCACAGTGCCGTCGTCGCTGTTGGTGCAAGCTCCGAATCGGAGCGCGCCGGTGAGCGGGTCGTAGGCGAAGGCGATCTCTTCGGGAAAAGTGCCGACAGGGATCTCGCCGATGACGGCGTCCGTGTGTGGATCCACCACCACGATCGCGCGATTCGGCGTGCCCACGAAGGGCAAGTCGCCGCAGAGGGCAACGAACAGCAGGTCGGACTGCGGCTCGTAGGCGAGACCGAAGGCCTTGCCGGTGGAGAGGGGATCGCCGAGCCCGGTAAGCGGGATTTCGGCGCGGAGTTGTTGCGGCGCGAGTGCGGCCGCGAGAAGAAGAGTGGGAAACATGGCTGTGCCGGAGTCACGTCCGGCTCGGGAAAAGCCCATCGCGCCGAAGTCCCGACTCGCAGCGCATGCAGCGCTACTCACGGTGGCGGACCCGTGGGGGTTTTGCACCCCCTTCCACGAAGCGAAGGGCGGATTGGGAAGGAACGCGGCCCCCATGGGACCGCATGCGCCCTATTCTAGGAGCTGTGAATCGCGGCCTCCGCATCTTGGCTGGAATCCTTGCGCTGGGATTGTTCGTGGGCGGCATCGTGGCCTTCGCCGATCTTCAGTCGAACGAGCGCGTCACGCTGCTGGCAGTGCGCCAGGCCTGCGCCGCTGCCGGAGCCGGGGCCGGTCCCGTGATGATTCAGATTGACGGGCGGGATCCGACTCCTTCGCTGGTGAGCGATGCCGCCGCGGCCGGTCTCACCCTGATCCCCCTCGCGGTGCAGCCGGCGAACGTTCCCGTGCGTCTCATCGTCTCCGCCGTGAGATCGACCGGGATGTTCACCAGCACGGTCAGCATCCGCCGGCTCGGGGAGGGCACCGATCCTGGCAAGGAAATCGACTACCACCTCGCGTGGAGTCTCGGCTGGACCGTGGAGCGACCGTAGGGGGCCGGATCAACCCTCGCGCGACTCGTATTCCGATTTCAATCCTTCCAGCACGCCAGAGTCGGCGAGCGTGGTCTGATCGCCGAGCGCCTTGCCTTCGGCCACGTCACGCAGCAAACGGCGCATGATCTTGCCGGAACGGGTCTTGGGCAGTTCCGGCGTGAAGATGATGCGCTCGGGCCGCGCGAGCGCGCCGATCACTTCGCCGACGTGGCGCGTGAGTTCCTTCGCGAGCGCGTCGCTCGGTTCCGTGCCCGCGCGCAGAATCACGAATCCAACCGGCGCCTGCCCCTTGAGCTCGTGCGCAACGCCGATCACCGCGGCCTCGGCCACCGCGTGGTGATCCACCAGCGCGCTCTCGATCTCCATGGTCGAGAGGCGGTGTCCGGAAACGTTCATCACGTCGTCCACGCGGCCGAGCACCCACAGATTGCCGAGTTCGTCGCGCTTGGCGCCGTCGGCGGGGAAGTACATGCCCGGGAAACGCGTCCAGTAAGTCTGCACGTAGCGCTCCGGATCGCGCCACAAGCCGCGCAGCATGGACGGCCACGGCCGTGAGAGCACCAGATAGCCGCCGCCGGGGCCCATCACTTCCGTTCCCTGTTCATCGAGCAGTTTGACCGCGATGCCCGGGAAGGGCTGGGTGGCGGAGCCAGGCACCGTGGTGGTGATGCCCGGCAGCGGCGTGATCATGATTCCGCCGGTTTCGGTCTGCCACCAAGTGTCCACGATCGGGCACTTGCCGCCGCCGATGTGATGCAGATACCACACCCAAGCCTCCGGGTTGATCGGCTCGCCGACCGTGCCGAGCAGGCGCAGCGACGACAGATCATGCTTGGCCGGCCAGGCGTCACCCCACTTCATGAAGGCGCGGATCGCGGTGGGGGCGGTGTAAAACACCGTCACGCCGTATTTGTGAATCAATTCCCAGAAGCGGTCCGGTTGCGGATGGTTCGGCGCGCCCTCGTACATGAGTTGGGTGACGCCGTTCGCCATCGGGCCGAAAATCACGTAACTGTGGCCCGTGATCCAGCCGATGTCCGCCGTGCACCAGTAGACCTCGGTCTCCGGCTTCAGGTCGAACACCAGTTTCGAGGTCGCGTAGGCCACGGTGAGGTAGCCGCCGTGACTGTGAACGATTCCCTTCGGCTTGCCGGTAGTGCCGCTGGTGTAGAGAATGAACAACGGATCTTCCGCGTCCATGGCCACCGGCGGGCACACGGGCGACTGCGGCTCCACGATCGCGGACCACTGGACGTCGCGTGGAGTGCCGCTGCTCGCTGACACGGCGCCGGCGCCGCGTCGCCAGAGCAGCACGTGCTCAATGCTCGGACAGGCGGCCACCGCCTCGTCCACCACGACCTTCAAATCCAACAATTTGCCGCGCCGCCAGCACGCGTCCGCGCAGATCACGAGTTTGGCTTCCTGATCCTGAATCCGGTCGCGCAGCGAGGCGGCGCTAAAGCCCGCGAACACCACGCTGAAGATCGCGCCGATCCGCGTGCAGGCGAGCACGGCCATCGCCAGCTCCGGCACCATCGGCATGTAAAGAGTCACGCGATCGCCCTTGCCGATGCCGAGCGACTTCAGGCCGTTCGCGGTCCGCGCCACCCCCTTCAGCATCTGCGCGTAGGTGAGTGTGCGCGCGTCTCCCGGCTCGCCTTCCCAGTGGAAGGCCACGCGCGCGCCGTGCCCGGCTGCGACGTGCCGGTCCAGGCACTGCACCGAGGCATTGAGCTTGCCGCCGACGAACCACTGCGCATGCGGAGGCTGCCAGTCCAGCACCCGGTCCCATTTTCGTTCCCAACTGAGTTGCTCGGCCCACGACGCCCACCAGCCCTGCCAATCGGCGTCGGCGCGCGCGTAGATCTCCGGATCCGAGGCGTTGGCCTGACGGCGGAAAGCCTCGGACGGCGAGAAGGAGCGATGCTCCTGGAGCAGGGTGTCGATGGTCTTGGCGGCAGGTTTCACGGCAGGGGCAGGCGCGGACTGCGAGATTATCGGCTTCTGGCGCGGCGGCGCCCTCCCTTGACACGCCGCGGTTCCTCGTGGAGACTCGACGGAGTTCT
>CAZCXL010000303.1:0-3448 GCA_964502625.1 uncultured Planctomycetales bacterium
CGCACAGCGGCGGGTTCCAAGCCCATTGCGCGCGCGCGCGCCACTCCGTCCACGGCCTCCAGGCGCGGCAGCAGCACGTCGGAGACCAAGTCCTGCGCGGTCTCGTGATCCATGCCCGCAGGCACGACCACCGCGGACCACATCACTGGGATCGAACTCATGCTGAAGCGGAAAACCCGAACGCGATCCACTTCAACGGGCAGCAAGGGGCGCGCGCGCTCGACGCGGTCGGCGACTTCGGCATAGGCGAAGTCCATGTCGATGTTCCCTGGGAAACTGATCTGGATTTCCGCGCTGCCCGAGGATGCGAAGGAGAGCATCTCGTCCACGCCCTGGACCGAGCGCAACTCCTTCTCGAGCGGCTTGATCACCCGCTCCTCGATCTCCGAAGGTAAGGCACCAGGCCAGGCCGCACTGATCTGGATCTCCGTGTCCACGATGCCGCGCGGGACAAGTTCGATGGGAATGCGCTTGGCTGCGATCCAAGACATTCCCAGCAGGGCGAGGGTCAGTACCAGCACGGCCACGGGTCGGCGCACGAGCGCGGCGAAGAACCGCACCGTGCCGGAATCCGAAGCCGGACGGAGTTCAGCCACTGACTGCTCCCTCGGCATCCGCGGCGCGCGTGCCCTTTTGGTCAAGCCCTGAGAGGGCGAGCAAGCGATAGAGCGTCGGAATCACGATCAGGGTGAGCACCGTGCTCGAGGAGAGGCCCGCGATCACCACCACTGCCATGGGGGCGCGCAGCTCCATGCCCTCGGATGCGCCGAGCCATCCCGTGAGCGGGATCATGCCGAGCACAGTCGTGACGGTAGTCATCAAAATCGGACGCAGACGCGCGCGCCCGCCTTCGAGGATGGCCTCGTCGAGCGGGATTCCGGCAGCGCGGTTGCGATTGATGCGATCCACCAGCACGATCGCGTTGTTGACGACGATGCCGGCGAGAATTACCGCGCCGAGCAACACGATCACGGAGATGGGGGTGCCCGTTGCTGCCAGCGCGAAGGCTGCGCCCACACCCGCAAGCGGCACGCTGACCATGATCAACAGGGGTTGGAGCAGGGATTCGAATTGGGCCGCCATCACTGCGTAAACCAGACAGATGGCGAGCAGCAGCGCGAACATCAGCGAGCCGAGCGAGGAGCGCATCTCGCCGGTTTGTCCGGCAAGGCTCGCACTGGTGCCTGGCGGCAAGGTGAGGCCTTGGAGGGTTTTTTCCACGCGCGCGGCCGTGACACCGAGGTCGAAGCCCGCGAGCGAGGCGCTCAAGGTTGCGGCGCGCCGCCCGCCGATGTGTCGAATGTCGCTGGGTCCGTCCTGCACCGTGAAGGTGGCCACGGCGCCCAGCGGCAAGGAGCGGACAGCTCCAGGGTTGACGGGAAGTTCTTGGAGTTGATCCACCCGAGCGAGCAGCGCGGTGTCCGCGCGCACGCGAATGTCCACGCGCTCATCGCGGCCCGGGAAGGTGGACGAAACTTCACCTTCGACTGCGAGGCGCAGCCGGTTGGAAACCTCGGCCACGGTCAGGCCATGGAGTGCGAGTTGATCGCGATCCAACTGAATGCGCACCTCAGGATTGCCACGGCGGAGGGAGGAGCGCAGATCCACGATTCCTTCCATGCCGTGCAGCGCGTCTTGAACCACGCGCGCGGCCACGCGGATTTCAGTCAGATCTTCGCCGAGGATCTCGATTTCGAGCGGCGCTCGCAAGGCGAGTAAGGTGGGCCGGCGCAGTTCGTAGCGGGCCAAGGTCGGCTCCCGTTCCAGCAGGGCGCGCGCGCGGCGTTCCACCTCGAGTTCGGCAACTCGAGGGTCTTCTCCGGGTCCGGCTGCCAGTCGCAACAGAATCTGCGCGGTGTGCGGCCCCGTTTCCTCCGTGGAAATTGTTTCACGGTCGGTTCCCGAGGAAACCGCGCTTTCGGCGACTCCGGGCAGTGCGCGGAGTGCGGCTTCCAAGCGGGTGGCGTTGCGGTCCGTCTCTTCGAGGGGCATGCCTGCCGGGAAGAAGAGTTCCGCCGTGAATTCGCCCTGCAGGACCTCAGGCAAGAGTTCGCGGCCGAGGTTGGACATGGACTGCCAGGCCGTCCAACTCAAACCCACGGTGGCGAGCATCACGATCACCGGAAGACGCAATGCGCCGCGCAGGAGGAAGGGATAGATCCGGACCGAGAGTTGCTTCACGACCCAGCGGAAGAGGAAGCAAGGCACCCACGTCACCAGCCAGACGATGCCGAAGCAGGCGGCGACTACGCCTTCGATCAGGCCGATCACGAGACCGATCAAGTCGGAAGCGAGCCGAGAGAGCAAGCCCAGCAGCGGCTGCCCCACCAAGACCAAGGCCGGCAGCCAGAGTGCCGTGCCGATCCAGCGCAGCATGGCCATGCGCTCCGTCACGGGACCGGGGACGGGTTCGTGTGCTGCGGAGGGTAGAAGCGGGGGCGCTCCGGGAGGCCGTGGCGGATTCCACGCGTCGTCCAAGCCAGCGGCGTACATCGAACTCAGCCACATTCCGGCTGCGGCCGCGAGAACCGCGCCGACGAGCATGAGCAAGTACCAACGACCGCGGAGCGTCACGGCCAAACCGCGAAACAGCGGCTTGCGTCCGCGCAGATGAGGCAGCAGCGCGCCCATGCGCGCGCGCAGCACGGCACGCGGAGTGCCGCCTGCGGGACGCAGACGTGCGGCAAGTCCGGGCACGAAGAACAGCGCGACGGCCAGCGAAATCGTGAGCGAGGCCACCACGGTGAGGGCCTGGTCGCCAAAGGTCTGGCCGGCGATGCCTTCGACGAACACGATCGGCGCGAACACGGCGATGGTTGTCAGCGTGGAGGCAATGACCGCACCGCCTACTTCACGGACTCCGCGCACCGCGGCTCGCATCGGGGGATCTCCCTCTTCCCGACATTTCTCGATGCTCTCGAGCACAACGATTGCGCTGTCCACCAACATGCCGATGCCGAGCGCGAGGCCACCCAGGGACATGATGTTGAGAGAGACGCCAGAGGCGAGCATGGCGCCGAAAGTCGCCACGATCGAGATCGGGACGGAAGAGGCGATGACGAAGGTCGGTCCGAAGCGACCCAAGAAAAGGAAGCAGACCACCACGGCGAGTAAGCCTCCGAGCATGGCCGCGCTGTTCACTTCACGGATCGCGCTGTTGACGAACACGGACTGGTCGGAGAGCAAAGTCAGCCGCACGTCGCTCGGCAGTCGCGTGGCGATCCAATCCGGGCGCTTGTCCATGGAGAACTCTTCGCCCTGTGTTGCAGGACCCGCTTCGGCTTGCTTGCGCGAGGCCGCAGCGTCTTCCGCAGCTTTGTTCATCGCGGCCGTCGAGGTTTCCGGAGTGCCGCCAGGGCCCCAGAGCCGCATCCGCACCTCGCGCGCGACTTCGACGAGGTTGGCGCCCGCTTCACGGAAGATCGCGATCTCGACGGCTTCCTCGGCC
>CAZCXL010000304.1:0-3438 GCA_964502625.1 uncultured Planctomycetales bacterium
GCCGCCGGGCTTCCTCCCATTCGGTGGGATCGGCGCTGGAGCGGAGACGCTCTGCGGCTTGGAGCGCATCCGCACGAAGAGTGGAGATGGGATCGGCCGACCCAGAGCTCGCCGCCTGCCAGAACGCTCGGGCGGCCGGATCCAGTCCCGCCAGCACTCCGGACGCCTTGTCCGCGTCCGTGCAACTCCCTAGCGCCAGGAGGAGCCCCGAGAGCACGGTAAGTCCGACTTGGCACGGGATTCGCATGGGAGTGGGGTTCGGACCAGTGCGACCTTGCGCGTTCCGTTCTGGCTCTTCACGGCTTGACATGGCACCTCTGCTAAACTTAACGCAACGCAGCCGGATGCGGAACGGGGATTCCGCCAAGGCTGACGTTCTCTCCGCGCTCCCGACGACTGGCATGCTCTCCACGTCCCGCAAATCTCTTGCCACCCTCCTGGTGGCCTCCCTCGGCGTCCTCAGCCTGCTGGCAGGGGGGTGTCTTGGTGGCTCAGGAACCAGCAACAGCCGTGCGAGTTCCTTCGGGATCACGGTGTGCTCCCTAGGTTGCGGCGGTTCCACCTTCGCCGTCTCGACCTGGCAGGCCAACAAGGACATCACCTTCACCTTCACGGAGGACGTGGATCCCGCCACGGTGGATTTCTCCTCGCTCTCTTTGGTGAAGGTTTCTGACGGCTCCGCGCCGCTCGGTTCCTTCATCGTGCGCAAGCGCGAGGTCACCTTCCGGCCGGCATTCCTCGAAACTCCCGCTGGGCTTACCTTCGGCTTCCTAGACGGCGCGACCTATCGGCTCTCCATCGCCACTACTGGGCCGAACATCGTGCACTCCGTTTCGGGTCGGCCGAACGTCAGCCGACTGAGCGGCTCGATCAAGATTGACGGTCTGGCCGACCTCGTGCCGGGACCGCCGGAAATCATTTCCTATACGCCGAATGCGACGAACCCTCCCACGAGCAACGTCTTTGAGATCACGATCGTGTTCGGTGATCTCATGCGGACCGCGCAACTCGCAGACCCCGTCACGGGCGCGAGCGGTCTGATCAGCGTCGCCGTCGCGGACTCGCAGACGGGTGTGGCCAGCGTGGTGCCCGGCATTTTCCGCGCCTCCACGAACCGCGATCGACTCACCACGACAGTGGTGTTCACGCCGTTGGTGGGTTTCCCGAGCGGAAGTGGCGGCCGCCGCACCTGCATTGTGAATCTTTCCCAACAGATCGTGGATCTCGTCGGCAATCCGCTGGCGAATGCAGGGACGCTGGTGATCCCGCTGCCGGAAGGATCGGTCAGCAGTGGTGCCATCGCAGAGAGTTTCACCACACACGCCAAGGAAGACGCGAGCGGCAGCACGAAGGGTCTCTGGGCCGCCGGTAACGGCGGCTCGGGAGTGAGCAGTGGCCAGGATCCGCTCACCGGGCTTCACAAAGGCGGCGGCTCAGGCGTGTTGGGCGACTTGGTCGTGGAAGACGGCCAGGTGCTTTTCAACACGGATGGTGCCAGCGTCTTCTCCGAACTCCTCAACGAGATCGTCACCGTTTCCGATGGCGCTTTCCCTTACACGCGCATCTGGATGGACTCGGACGTCTTCGTCTCCGCCCTAGGATCGCGTCCACTGCGCCTCATGACCCGCGGTGACATGACGCTCGGTGCGCAAATGACCTTGAACGGCGAGGATGCCCCGCCGAACTACGGCAAGTGCTACCCGGCTCTGGAGCAGAACGTGCCGGAGTCCTTGTTCAATACCTTCAACGAGTTGGACGAGCCGCGCAATTCCATTGCCGGCGGCGGCGCGGCTGGCACCGGGAGTCTCACCGGCGGAAGCGGAGGTCACGGCGGCATGTCCTGGTACGCCGGTGTGGATGGCATGGGCGCGGAGATCAGCGGACGCACCTACTACCTCAACACCTTGAACTGCGCATGGGCGCAGGTCGAGGACGGTTCTTGCACGAACCTGAACCCCAACCGTTTCCGGAACACCTACATCAGCGACCTCTATTGCGGGACCAACGGTGATCGCGTGGGGGGGGTGGCGCACCAAGGCAGCCCGGGAACGACGCCGCTCGCGAACATGCTGGACGAAGACCTGGATGCCGGCTCGGGCATGGGCTCCTGGTCCTGGCCGCCGAAGAGCAACGTAATCACCGACCAACTCCTCGTCGGCGGCACTCGGATCAAATCGCACGTGGTGTTTGCTTCGGGAGTGCCGGTTTCCCGACAGAATCATGCCCGGCACCGCTCGCGTGGCGGCGGCGGCGGCGGGTACTGGACGGCGGGTACGCGCGGCCAATACTTCACTACGGGTGCCATAGATCCCTTGGGTGTCGTGATTCCGGCTGATAACCAACCAGTGGTCGTTCCCAATGCCAACGCTGCGATCGCAGTCTACGAGTACAACGACACGGGCGCCGGTGCAGACTACGTGCCCTGGGACGGCCGCGCAGGCGTGAATAGCCGGCCGGTGCTTGATGCGCAGGGCGGTGCCTACGTGATCCCGACCGGCACCGAGACGCTCGATCCAGAATCGGGCTTGCTGCTCGGCGGCGCGGGCGGAGGTGGCGCGGGCAACAACCAGCACGGCTCCTGGAAAGAAACTCCGACCGTCAACAATGGCGACATTGACACTTTCCGCGGCGATGACGGCGCGGGTGGAGGCGCAGGGGGTGGTGCGTTGCAGTTGCACGCAGGCGCCAACTTCACGCTGACGGGCCTCGTCAGCGCCAACGGTGGCGATGGTGGCAGTAGCGAGTTCATGCTCGCCGTGCCCTGGGCCGACACGAACGCGATCACCACCGGCACGCCCGGGGATGCGGGCGGTGGCGGCGGTGCCGGCGGCGCGATTCTGCTCCAGGCGAACGGCACGATCACGATCTCTGCCAATGCTCTCTCGGTAGAGGGTGGGGCCGGTGGCCTCGGCTCGGTGGGCAACCACGGAGGCGCGGGTGGCAGCGGCCTCGTTCGGATCGAGAGTCCGACCCCGTTGAGTCTCGCGCAAGCACAGGCCGCCGTGACTCCGAACGAGGCCGTGGATCTAGCGCCGATCGGCCAGTCCGGCCAGCCGAATACCGGCACCTTCAGCGTGGACTGGAGCGGCACGACCGCAGACGTCACTGCAGGCGACGGAACAGTTTTCAACGGCAACTCGAGCGGCGTGCGCAGCCGCTGGTACGAAGCCCCCGCGAACATCACGCAATTCTTGATCACCCGCTGGGAGATTGAGTGCGAATACCGCGACGGCAGCGGCGTACAGACTCTCACCTTCGCTTCCGACGGCACGACCACAGATCCAGAGACCACTGCCGTCTGGATGGCCATACAGGCCGCGTGGATCGCCGTCGGCGGCACGAACGATCCGGAACCCGAAATCGTCGTCTCGACGACCTGGGTGGTTCCCGGTTTCCGCACCGTGACCAACGGCATTGACCAACTGGGACTCGTGCTCT
>CAZCXL010000305.1:0-3434 GCA_964502625.1 uncultured Planctomycetales bacterium
GAGGAGATCGAGAGCATTCGCAGCGCGCTGGGATCGCGCGTCGTGCCGTTCACGCTCGCCAATGGCACGGGCAAGCACTTCACAGCGGTTGAGATCGAAGAGAAAACCGGGAGCCCCTGGCGGAGTCAGCTCGTGGATGCGATCGTCGAAGCCGATGACGCTCTGATGAGCAAATATCTCGAGACTGGCGACGTCACCGACGAAGAATTGGACGCCGCGATTCCGAACGCCATGGCGCAGGGCACCTTTGCGCCGCTCTTCTGCGTGGATCCCGTGCGCGGCATCGGGGTCAAGGAGTTTGCGGAGTTTCTGGTGAGGGATTTCCCGACTGCGAAGATGCAGCTCGGTGCCATGCACAGCGCCATTCTGGAGCATGGAGATGAAGCAGAGCGAGTGGTCGCGCGCGTGTGGAAGGTGCTCACCGATCGACACCTCGGCCAGATCAGTTATTTGCGGGTGCTGCAGGGAGTGCTCACTCCGGATTCTGCGCTGCTGGACCCCCGTGGAGGCAAGCCGATGAAGATGAACGGGCTGTCCACAGTTTTCGGAGCCCGCCTCGATCCCATCGCCAAGGCTGGGCCCGGAGACCTCGTGGCCGTGACCCGCATCGAAGGATTACACGTCGGCGACGTGCTCCTCAGTACCGGCGAATCCATCTCCCACGACTTCGGACTTCCGGAGCCTTTCACCACGTACGCGGTGCGGCCGCACAGCCGCGCCGACGAGCAGAAGATCGGCACCGAGTTGCAGAAACTCACGCGCGAGGATCCCACCCTGCGCCTGCGCCGGGACCCCGTGACCCACCAGATGCTCGTGGACGGACTTTCCGAGATGCACTTGAATGCAGTGTTGCACCGGCTCGCGCAACGCGGCGTTGGGGTCGACAAGGAACTGCCGCGCATCGCCTACCGGGAAACGATCACCGCCAAGGCCGAAGGGCATCACCGCCACAAGAAGCAATCCGGCGGCCGGGGGCAGTTCGGCGAGTGCTATCTCCGCATCGCGCCTCGTCCGCGCGGCGCAGGCGAGGAGTTCGTGGACGGGGTGGTAGGCGGCGTGATCCCGCGCCAATTCATTCCCGCAGTGGAAAAGGGCGTCCGCGAGCAAATCGAGAAGGGCGTGGTCGCCAGTTCCCAGGTCGTGGACGTGGAAGTCGAAGTCTACGACGGCAAATTTCACGCCGTGGATTCGGACGAGCACTCCTTCCGGATCGCTGGCGCGCAGGCCATGCGCGACGCCTTCCTCAAAGCTCGCCCGATCTTGCTCGAGCCCATCATGGAAGCCGAGATCACCGTGCCTTCGCGCTTCTTTGGCGACGTCAGCGGTGACTTGAACGCACGGCGCGGCCACATCCTCGGCATGGAATCCGACGGCGACTTTCAGACCATTCGGGCTAGCGTTCCTCTGGCCGAGTTGCAGACCTACTCGACCTCGCTGCGGTCCATGACGCACGGGGAAGGCGCCTTCACGATGAAGCCCGCTCGCTACGATCAGGTTCCGGCGCACCTGCAAGCCGACATCATGGCCAAGCATGGCCAACCGGTCGCGGCCGAATGAGGAAAGGTTTCTCGCTGTTTGAGTTTCTGGCGTTCTGCGCCTTGCTGCTCGCCGCCTCAACCATTTTGTTGCCGCGCGCGCTCGAGCCGCGCCGTGCGCTCAACGAAGAGCAGGTTGTGGGTTATCTAGCCATGATTGGCGCCGCTGAGGTGGTCTGGACCGAGCAAGTGCATAATTACGTCACACTGCAACGCTTGGCCGAAAGCGGTCCTCCGCGCGGAGCAGGCCCGAGTGGCGCCCAGCCGCCCTTGATTCCGCCGGACTTCCTGTTCGATGGCAGCGGCATCGGTCATCGTGGTGGATATCGCTTCCGCGTGGGGCTGGACGAGGATGAGCGCATCACCGGTTGCTGGGCATGGCCCAATCTCGACGGCTATTCGGGCGAGAACACCTACTGGACCAATTTCCGGGAACGCACCGTGCAGCGCGCACACTTGCGCGCTTCGTGGAAGAATCAGCCGCCCGGAACCGCGCCCGCAGCCTCCGATCTCGAAGGCACAGCGCTCGCCACCTACTAGAAGGCGAAGAGGGCTTTTGCGTTGTCCCAGGTTGCGTCCGCCACCAACTCGGCGGGCTCGCCGCGCGCCACCGCCAGGGCTTCAAGAGTGAACATGACAAAGGCTGGCTCGTTTGGGCGGCCACGACGCGGCTGCGGCGCCAAGAAGGGCGCGTCGGTTTCCACGAGCAGGCGATCCCGCGGCACGCGTCGCGCGGCTTCGCGCAGTGCTTCCGACTTGGGATAGCTCAGATTGCCGGCGAAGGAAACGTGGAGGCCGAGGTCGAGGAAATCTGCAACCACATCCGGCCCTTCAGAGTAGCAGTGCATGACTCCGCGCACTTCCTGTCCGAGTCCGCTGAGGATCGCATGGAGCCGCGGCGCTGCCTGACGACAATGCAGGATCACCGGCAGCCCGCGCGCGTGTGCGAGCTGGAGATGGAACTCCAGGGAGTGCTCCTGCGCTGCGGGCAAGGCGTGATCGCGGTAAAAATCCAATCCCGTCTCGCCAATCGCCACAAATTCACCCTCTTGGGCCAGGCCTTCGAGTTCTTGCAGCAGGGCAGGCAACTCCGGCCCGCTGCCGCAGTCGTTCGGATGCAAGCCCACGCTCGCCGCCACTTGGAGCGGATGCTCGCGAGCAATCGCGCGCGCCTGCCGTGCACTCGCCGCGTCCGTGGCGACGCAGAGCATGGCCTCGACTCCAACGCTGCGCGCTCGTGCGATCTGCGCCGCCGGCGGATCTTCTGCACCGCGCCAGGCGAGATGGCAATGCGAATCAAAAAGCCGCATGCCGTCCGTTCAGGAGTTCGTGACGTGGTGTTCGGCGCGCAAGGCGCGGAGGAACTCGGCCAGCACCGGGTCCACCTGTTCCTCGGGTAGTTTCCGACTCATGAGGATCCGGCCGCGCTCGGCGTCCAAAGCGACGAGAGCGGTCATGGCTTCGCGGCGCACCATGAAGTTGCCTCGCTCGGCGAGATAGATCGACTCGAGGATGGGCACTGCATGCCGCTCGCCTCTGCGACCCAACTCGCGAATGGCGAGGAGCCTGGCGCGGCTCTCCATGTCATCCTTGGCGGCGGCCTGCAGCAGCAGATCCAGGACCTGATCCGTCGGAAGTTGGGAGAGAATTTCCTCCACGTAGCGCGGACGCAAGGTGTCTCTTGCGCGCGAATCTTCGCGAAACAGCAAGGCGTTGGCCCGCGGGAGCGCCTCACCCGGATCCTCAGACCAGAAGACGCGGTGAGCCTGGATGCGCAGCGCGTCGGCCGTCGTGCGCAAGTCAGAGTTACGGGCCAGCGGAAGGACGGCCGCGCCCAGCGCCGCGTGCGCCCCGCGCAACGTGCCGGCGGCGAACTCGGCGTGGAGCTTCTGGTCCGCG
>CAZCXL010000306.1:0-3417 GCA_964502625.1 uncultured Planctomycetales bacterium
GAAGTTGTGGCTCGGCCCCGCGCCGGCCCGGCCCTCTCACTCCCCCTATCACCCGGCGGGCTGGCGCCGCTTCTGGGATTTCGGTACGGGCACGCTCGGCGACATGGGATGCCACCATCTTGATTTGCCGTTCTGGGCGCTGGAATTGGGTCGTCCTGCGTCCACGGTGGCCGAAGGCCCTCCGCCGCACGTCGAAACTGCGCCCACGCAGCTGCGCGCGCGGTGGGAGTTTAAAGCGCGTCGCGCCCACGACGGCACACGCCTCAATCCGGTTACGTTGTGGTGGCATGATGGCGGCATGCGCCCGCCGCAATTCGCGGAGGGTCTGCTGCCCGAGTGGGGAGACGGCACGCTCTTCATCGGCAGCGCCGGAATGCTGCTCGCGGATTACGATCGTCTTGTGCTGCTGCCCGAGAAGAATTTCGTGAACTACGTGCGGCCGGAGAAATCCATTCCCACTTCGGTGGGACACCACAAAGAGTGGCTCGATGCCGTGCGCAGCCGCGGACGCACCACCTGCTCCTTCGATTACGCCGGCCCGCTCACTGAGGCTGTGTTGATGGGAGTGCAGGCTTTCCGCGCACGCACCGCATGAGCAGCACGCGCACTGAGCGCGACAGCTTCGGGCCGATCGAAGTGCCCGCAGCGCGCTTGTGGGGCGCACAGACGCAGCGATCTCTGCAGCACTTTCACATCTCCACGGAGCGCATGCCCGGAGAGTTGATTTTGGCCTTGGTCCAGGTGAAGCGCGCGGCAGCCGTGGTGAACCTGCAACTCGGTCTGTTGGATGCGCGGAAATCCGAAGCCATCGTGCGCGCCGCCGACGAAGTGCTGGCCGGTCAACACGATGAAGAATTTCCGCTCTCGATGTGGCAGACGGGCTCGGGCACGCAGACCAACATGAACGTGAACGAGGTGCTCGCGAATCGCGCCTCGGAACTGCTCGGTGGGCCGCGCGGAGCGGGTTGTCTGGTGCATCCCAACGACGAGGTCAATCGCGGGCAATCGTCCAACGACGTTTTCCCGACCGCGATGCACCTCGCCGCCTGCGCCTCGCTGCACGGCGCGTTGCTTCCCGCATTGCGAATTCTCCGCAAGACGCTCGATGCGAAGGCGCGTGAGTTCTCTCGTGTCGTGAAGATCGGCCGCACTCACCTGCAAGACGCCACTCCGATCACCCTCGGCCAAGAGATCTCCGGTTGGGTCGCGCAGCTGGATCAAGCAGAATCGCGCTTGCTCACGGTGCTGCCGGAGCTTCAGCAGTTGGCCATCGGAGGGACGGCGGTGGGCACAGGCTTGAACACGCATGCCGAGTTCGGCGCACGCGTGGCGGCTGAGTTGTCACGCTCCCACGCGCTGTCCTTCAGCAGCGCCGCCAACAAATTTGCCGCGCTCGCCGCGCACGATGCCCTGGTGTCCGCGCACGGCGCGATGAAAGCGCTCGCCGTGGCTTTGCTCAAGCTCGTGAACGACGTGCGCTGGTTGGCTTCCGGCCCGCGCTCTGGAATCGGCGAGATTCGCATCCCGGAAAACGAGCCGGGCAGTTCGATCATGCCCGGCAAGGTCAATCCCACTCAAGCGGAGGCCCTCGCCATGGCTTGCATGCAAGTCATGGGTAACGACGTCGCCCTGAGCATTGCTGGCGCCTCGGGCAACTTCGAGTTGAACGTTGGCAAGCCGCTCATCGCGGCAAGTTTCTTACAGAGTGGGCGGCTCCTCGCGGACGGCATGACCTCATTCGAGGAACATTGCGCGCGTGGAATCGAGCCCGATCGCACACGCATGGCTGAATTGCTTGCACGTTCGTTGATGCTCGTGACGGCGCTCGCACCGCACATCGGCTACGACCGGGCAGCGCAGGTCGCCAAGCGCGCGCATCAGGAGGGCAGCACCCTCAAGGAGGCCGCGCTCGCTCTCGGCTTTGTAAACGCCGAGGATTTCGACCGTTGGGTGCGCCCGGAATCCATGACCGGTCCGGACTGAGTCCGGACCGGGCGCGGATATCTTGAGCGGACTTTGCTTCCGCTCGCCGCCTTCGCGCTCGTCTTCGTACAGCAAGACCTCACGTCCCAATTCGACGCGCCCGAGGGAACGCGTGTCACCTTGTGGGCAGAGTCTCCGCTGCTCTTCAACCCGACCGCGATGGACGTAGACGCGCTCGGCCGCGTGTGGGTGGCCGAAGCAGTGAATTACCGCCAATGGAACGGGCGCAACCCCGGCCGCCATCATGATGCGGGCGATCGCATCGTCGTGCTCGAAGACACCGATGGCGACGGTGTTGCGGATCGGAGCACCGTGTTTGCGCAAGACGCCGATCTCACCGCGCCGCTCGGCGTCGCTGTGATTGGAGATGCGGTCTACGTTTCCTGCTCGCCCAATCTGTTCGTGTATCACGACCTCGACGGAGATCTGAAGGCCGATACGCGCGAAACGTTTTTGACGGGCTTCGGCGGCTTCGATCACGATCACGGTTTGCACTCTGTGGTTGCCGCACCCTGGGGAGGACTCATCTGGAGCGCCGGTAACGCCGGCCCGCACATCGTCACCGACGCCGAGGGTTGGCATCTGCGCAGCGGCAGCACCTACAACGACGGCGGACCCTCGTGGCCGGGAAACCGTTCGGGTTTGGTGAGCGACGATGGTCGGGTCTGGACCGGCGGACTCGTGGGAACGATTCGCGCGGACGGAACCGCCATGCGCGTATTCTCTCACAATTTCAGGAATGAATACGAGGCTGCTCCGGACTCCTACGGCACCATTTTCATCTGCGACAACGACGACGACGGTAATGGCGGCTGCCGTACGGTGGCGCTCACCGATGGCGGCGACTACGGATTTTTCGGCGATGGTGGTGCTCGTTTCTGGCAGGCTGACCGCCGGCCTGGGCAGGAGCGTTTGGCCGCGCATTGGCACCAGGATGACCCAGGCATCATGCCGATGGGCTGCGAGAACGGCACCGGCGGCCCCACGGGAGTGGTGGTCTACGAGGGGAAAATGTTTCCCCAATTTGACGGGGCCGTCATGGATGCAGACGCAGGTCGCTCGCTCGTCTTTCTGCATCGGCCGGAAGCCGAAGGCGCGCAGCTTGCGCTCCAGCATGGAGTGTTGATCCAGACTTCACGTGAGAAGTCAGGTGATCGCGGTCAGTGGTTTCGTCCGAGCGACGTCGCCGTTTCTCCCGATGGCTCGATCCTCATTTCCGACTGGTACGACCCGGGCGTTGGCGGACATGCCGCCGGAGACGGCGAGGCCTACGGCCGCATCCTGCGGCTCGTGCCGAACGATGGACCGCGCGGTTGGGGCCCCTTGGATGCAAGCGTGGATTCTCCCGCGCCCAACGTACGCGGTGACGCATTGAATCAAGCGCGCTTGCAGAGCGCGCCGTTGACGGCCGCCGCGAGAAGCGGCGATGCGGCC
>CAZCXL010000307.1:0-526 GCA_964502625.1 uncultured Planctomycetales bacterium
TACTCTCGCGCGGCACGTCCGCCCTTGATGTCGTCGAACGCGTCGTCACGCTCCTCGAGGACGATCCCACCTTTGACGCGGGTACCGGCTCCTATCCGAACTCCGAAGGACAAATCGAGATGGACGCAATCCTCGTCGATGGGGCCACGCCAGCGTGGCACGCGCGGCCTATCCGGATCCCACTGCTGAGAGCGGCGACTGGAGCGCCGTCGATCTCAAAGCGGGCCAGCCCTTTCCGCGGCCCGTCACCCTCGCGCAGGTGCGCGCGGATTCCGCCCTCGCAAGCAGCGCCTTGGTACAGCAGAGTCGACTTTCCGTGCTTCCGCTCCAAGCGCCGCAGCACGCACGCTTCCTCGCGCTCGGCGGGATCGCCTGATGGAAGGCGGTCAGCGCCTCGAGCCCTGGGTGCGCCTCCATTCGTGGATGCGCGGCCTCCGCGCCTGGCAAAAGGACATCGCCGACTCGAGCCCGAGCGTGCGCTCTGGTCAGATGGTCGCGATCTACGACGGTGAGGATCGGTTCCTCG
>CAZCXL010000307.1:536-3410 GCA_964502625.1 uncultured Planctomycetales bacterium
GGGGGGGCTGGGCCCCCGGCGCGGACGCAAACCCGGACGAGGCCGGGGCGCGCGAGGCGGTGCGCGCGGCCGTCGAGCGCCGCCGCCGGGAGCCGGGGCTTCCGCTCGATCCGGTACGCGTGTTCCACGCCGAGGGAGACGATTTCCCGGGCCTCGTGGTGGACCGCATCGGCTCGGTGCTGCTCGCCGAGGCATACACCGCGCCGATGGTGGACGTGTTCACCACCATCGCGCCGGTGCTGCATGAGGAACTCGGCACGGCGCATCACGTCATCGAACTCGATGGCTCGGCCGCGCGCGCCGAGGGCGCGTCCGCCTTCACCCGCAAGTCCCCAGAATGCCCGACGCGGCTCGACTTCGAAGAGCACGGCGTGAAATGGGAAGTATTTCCGGGAGAAGGCCACAAAACTGGGTTTTTCTTGGACCAGCGCGAGAACCGCGCGCGCTGGCGCTCCTACGTCGAGCTCGAAGTCGGCGCCGGACGCGCGCCGGAAGTGCTCGACGTCTGCTGCTACAGCGGCGGATTCGCCTTGAACGCGGCTGCGGCCGGCGCGGAAGAAATCACGGCGGTCGATCTGGACGAAAAGGCAATCGCCATGGCGCAGCGGCACGCCAATCGCAACCAGATGAGAAGCGTGCGCTTCGTTCATGCCGACGCTTTCTCTTGGTTGCGCCAAGCCGCGCAGACCGGCCGTGCTTGGGACATGGTGGTCGTGGATCCGCCCAAATTCATTCCCAATCGCCACTCCCAGGAGGAGGGCCGGGCCAAATATCACGATCTCAACAAATTGGCGATTGCGGTGGTGCGGCCCGGTGGCCTGCTACTGACTTGTTCCTGCAGCGGCCTGCTCCCTGCGCTCGATTTCCAAGAATTGGTGCGCCGCTCTGCCAAGGGACGCCCGTTGCGCTTCTTGCGCGATACCGGTGCCGGCCCCGACCATCCGGTGCGCGCTGACTTTCCGGAAGGCCGCTATCTGAAGGCGCTGTGGGCGCGCGCAGATTGAAGCCGCGGTTCTAGAAACTCACCGCGAAGCCGACCAGCCGTCCGGGCGCGTTCTCCGGTTTTTGACGACGCAGAACGATCGCTTCGTCGCGACCGTCGCCGTCCAGATCCCGTAGCGCGAGCGCGTGTGGCGTTTCCCAGCCGCCCTCGAGCGTGTACTCAATATCTGCGGCGCGCGCGCGCGTGAGCGCGATGAGCGCCGAAGTGCGGCCCATCACCCATTGCGTGAGGTCGTCCACTTCCCAACGCTGTTCCTTGCGACCGTCGCCGAGGGCAGATCGCAAAAATTGCTGGCGCGCAGCCCCGCCGGGCGAACCCGCAGGCACCGCATTGCGCCAAACCCGCAGCACCCCGGCAGGATCGAGAGTGATGAGATCGTTGTCATTGCCGTCGCCGTCTAGATCACCGCGACGCACCACGGTGCGACGCACGTCGGCCATGCGCTCGCGTTCGGTCCCGGCCAGAGAGAGCAAGCTGCCGCCTTCCAGCACCACTTTGCGGTCGTAGAGCGGCCGCTTGGCGAAGGTGCCGTTGCCCACGCCCTGGTAGACCAAGAAATCGAACTCGATCTTCCAGGAGAAGAGCGCGGCGCGGAGCAATTTTCCAAGTCCGATGTCCTCCACCCGCACCACCACCAAGTCCGCGAAAGCGTCGTCGTCCATGCGCACCGCGGCATTGTAGAAGGGATTGCCAGTGAGTTTCAGGCTCTGCACGGGCTTGGAAGCGTCCACGCCGCTCGCCGTTCCCAAAAAAGTGTGGACGCGTCCGTCCCCGAGCACGATCAGATCCTCGATGCGGTCGCCGTTCAGATCTTGCCACTCGTCCACTACCAGCGTGCGAATGAGTTGGGTGATGTTGCTCAGATCCAACTCGAGCGCCTTGGGATCCATGCGATAGGGAGTCAAATCCACCGTCCGTGTGGGCTGCTCCGGAAGACCGTTGGCGGTGGCCACGAACTGGCGCACCAGCAGGCCCTCGGAGACCACTAGATCCAGGCGACCGTCGCCGGTCACGTCTTCCGGCTGCAATCCGGGAATGGCGAGGCTGCGCTCGACTCGGCCGAGGAGATTTTCCCCTGTGCCCGGGTTGAGTTTGAGACGCGCGAGCGCACCGAGATCAGGTCCTGGGCGGAAACCCTCGGCGCCGCCAAGCAGCACGCGCACGCGACCGCCAAGCGGCAAAAGGAGATCGGCCCAACCATCGCCGTCGAGGTCTTGCGCGAAAGTGCTCGGATGCACGCCGCGCGGCGGCAAGGCCTTGAGTGCGGAGAGTATGGGAGCGGACAGCACCAGACGATCCGCCCCGCCGGCAGTGGCGATGATTCGCTCGACCGCGCGCAGTTCCATCCCGTCTACCAGCAGCAAGAATTCGGAGCGTCCGTCGCGGTCGAGGTCTGCGATCGTCCAGAGCACCGAATCGCCTGCGAGCGCTAGCCGCAGATCCGGCTCCTCGACCAATCGTAGAGTGCGTCCGGACACACTCACCAAGCGATTGCCGCCGTCCGCCCCGAGAGCGGCCACGGCAAGGTGGTGAGGCACCGGCTCGATCGCGAGTTCGCGCACCGCCAAGGGCGCGGGCGTCTGCTGAAGCGCGAACAAGAGCAGCAGGGGGATCATCGTAGTTGGGAAAGATAGATTTCAATCTGGCCCGCGCGAGCCACGATGAAGTCGCCGACGCCGTCGCCGTTCAGATCCTGGACTTCGAGTTCCGCAGTTGCGGCATCCACCGGAATACGGAAGGCTGCATTTGCGGCGGGCGCCACGCCACCGCCTGAAGCCACCAAGGGCCGCACCTCGATGTTGCCGCCTTGGGTGCTCTCCAGGAAATCGGCGCGCCCGTTCCCGGTGAGGTCGCGGGCAAAGGCGGGCACG
>CAZCXL010000308.1:0-3394 GCA_964502625.1 uncultured Planctomycetales bacterium
GACGCCCGTGTGCTCCTGACACGCAATTGCGGAGAGTTCCTCGCGCTGAACGGCGGTCCGCGGTTCACGATCGCGAATGGCATCTCGCTGCTGGTGAACTGCAAGACGCAGGCCGAGATCGATGCCTACTGGTCCAAACTCAGCGACGGGGGCGAAGAGTGGGCCTGCGGCTGGTTGAAGGACAAGTTCGGCGTCCCGTGGCAAATCACCCCGGCTCTGCTCATGGAACTGATCCAAGATCCCGATCCCGTAGCCTCGAATCGGGCCATCGAAGTCATGAACACGATGGTGAAGATCGACATCGAGAGTCTGCGCCGCGGATGCGGCCTGGCTTGAAGACCGCCGATCGCGACTAGGCCGGGACCAGCTTTCGCTGCCAGAGCGACAGTGCCATTCCGACGATCATCAGTGCCAAGTGCGCCCGGTTGATCCAAGCTCCGGGTGGCTTTCGGAAAGGCGATCACGCGATGCCCGCTTCTCTAGAGCGGCGTCGGCCGACCGGCTGCCTATAATCTCGCGCCAGAACCAGTGCCGGCGCACTCACGAGATGCGGGCGTAACTCAGTTGGTAGAGTGTCAGCTTCCCAAGCTGAATGTCGAGGGTTCGAGTCCCTTCGCCCGCTCCATCTCGCGCTCGGACGCTGCGCGCCCGGCGCGTGCTCTCGCAGGCTCGGGACCACGCGGAGCTTGGGTGGCCGCGCATCTGCGCTGCCCGGCCGCTCCGCGTCGAGTCCCTTCGCCCGCTCCATCTCGTGCTCGTGCACTCTGCGGCAAGGGGCAACTAGGATTGCATCCTGTGCGCTACCTCCCCGCGATGGTCAGCTTGTTCACTCTTTGCGCGCTGAGCGCTGAGCTCCTCGCCGTTGAGCAGGCGCAGGTCAAGACTGGCGACAAGATCGCCTTTCTCGGTGACTCCATCACCGAGGCCGGCGCCGGTCACGCGGGCGGCTACGTGCAGTTGGTCGCGAGCGGCCTGGCCGCTAACGACATCCAGGTGGAATGGATTCCGGCCGGAATCAGCGGCCACAAGTCCGACCAAATGCTCGAGCGTCTGGACCGCGACGTGCTCAGCAAGCATCCGACCTGGATGACCTTAAGTTGCGGCGTCAACGACGTCTGGCACGGAGCGAACGGCATCCCGCTGGACGCGTATCAGAAGAACATCACCGCGATCGTGGATCGCGCGCAGGCCGCGGGCATTCGGGTGATGCTCCTGACCTCGACCATGATCGGTGAGGATGCGCAGAACGCGAACAACCTCAAGCTTGCGGCCTACAACGCATTCCTCCGCGGGTTGGCGACGGAGAAAAAGTGCCTGCTCGCCGATCTGAACACGGACATGCAGGCGGCGATCCAGCCGGCTGCTGCTGGCACCAGTCAAATCGAACTGCAATTGACTTCCGACGGGGTCCACATGGGCCCCCTGGGCGATCGGATGATGGCGCGCGGAATCTTGAGAGCCTTCGGGTTGAATGAAAGTCAGCTGCAGAAGGCGAATGACGCTTGGCTCGACGCGCCCGGCACTGCGGGAATCGGTGCCGGGCTTGCATTGACGCTGCGGCAGTACGAGCAGCTCTCCGCATTGGCAATGCGCAAGGGCAAATCTCTCGGCGCCTTCCTCAGTGATGAATTTGGCAAATCGATTGAGACTCTGCTGCGCGAAGCCAGCGTGCGGGAAACGAGGCGTTTTGGAACCCAGTGCTTCGAGTTGCAAATCGGCGACGTGCAAGGCTTCATCGCCTTTCCGACAGCGCCGGCCGCAGACGGTTCCAAGCCCTGGGTCTGGTACGCGCCTTCCTACTGGCACGGCTATCCCAACGAGCGGATGGACTGGCTGTTCTCGCGCCTACTGGCGAAGGGGTTCGCGGTGTGCGGCACCAACGTCGGCGATTCCTTCGGCAGTCCGCAGAGCCGCAAGATCTACAGCAGTTTCTACGCGTACGTAGTGAAAGAATACGGATTGTCCGCGAAAGTGAGCCTCTTGCCGCAGAGCCGCGGCGGGCTGATGTGGTACAACTCGGCGGTCGAGAATCCGGGAAAGGTGGCCTGCATCGGCGGCATCTATCCAGTTTGTGATCTCACCAGTTATCCCGGGTTGGCCGCGACCGCCGCAGCCTATGGCATGACCGAAGCGGCATTGGCTGCTCAACTAGCGCAGCACAATCCCGTCGACCGACTGGCGCCGCTGGCGCATGCGAAGGTGCCGATCATGCACCTGCACGGCGATCAGGATGAGGTCGTGCCGCTGGAGAAGAACAGCGGCACACTGATCCAGCGCTATCGGGCGCTGGGTGGTCCCGGCGAACTGGTAGTGATTCCAGGGAAAGGGCACGCGGAACTTCCGGAGTTCTTCGAATCGGAGAAGTTATTGGAGTTTTTGCTGCGGAATGGCAAGTAATGGAATGAGCGCGCGCTCGCTAGGATTTACGCCTTGATGCGTACGCCCTCTGCCTTGTCCTTCGCTCTCCTGCTGCTTGCCGCCACTGGTTCGCCCGCGTTTGCACAGGAGAAGGGAGACTCACCCGCGACGGACAAGCCCGCGTCGCCCGCATCCTTTCATTCCCAACATTCCGGCGAGTTCCACGGCACGCGCGTCGATTATGACGTGGAAGCCGGCGAGACGATTCTGAAGGACAAAGACGGCAAGGAGCAAGCCGCGATGTTCTCCGTCTCCTACCTGATGCAAGGGATGCAAGATCCCGCCGCGCGGCCGGTCACCTTCTTGTGGAACGGCGGTCCTGGCTCCTCTTCCGTGTGGCTGCACATGGGCGCCTTCGGGCCGCAGCGCGTGGACGTGCCCAGCGACGCGCGCGATGACGGCGGTCCGCCGTACCAATTGATTCCGAACACGGGCGCCTTCCTCGACGTCTCCGACATCGTGTTCATTGATCCGGTCGGCACCGGCTTCAGTCAGATGCGCGGCGCGTCCAAGCCGGAGGACTTCTACGGTGTGCAACCCGACGCGCGCTCGATCGCGCGCTTCATCCGTCAATGGCTGCGCGAGCACGGGCGCTGGAACTCGCCGAAGTTCATCGGCGGCGAGAGTTATGGCACCACGCGCTCGGCCGCGGTCGTGCGCGAACTCGAAGGCGAGTTTGACGACGTCGCGATCAACGGCATCATTTTGATCTCGGCGATCCTCGACTTCTCGATCGTGGAGACTTCGCCGGGCAGTGAATTGCCGCACGCGATGTTCCTGCCCACCATGGCGGCGACTGCGCACTTTCACGGGAAGGCTGGCGCCGGGCAACCGCTCGCGGAGTTCGTGGAAGAAGCGCGCGCATTCGCGCTCACGCGCTACACGCAGGCGCTGGTGCGCGGCGCTGCTCTGCCTGCGAAGGAGCGCGCTGCGGTGCGTGCTGAGTTGGCGCGATTTACGGGACTCTCTGAAGCCG
>CAZCXL010000309.1:0-3389 GCA_964502625.1 uncultured Planctomycetales bacterium
GTGGTCGCGTTCGACGGCGTCGAGGGAGCGCTGCATCCCGTCGAGCTTCTGCTCGATGGCATGTAGTGCCGCGATCATTTCGCTGCGTTGTGCAGCCGGGTCCGGCCAGAGCTGCGGGGCGCTCTGGATCAGATGACCGTTCTTGATCACTCCCTGTTGGGTGCCGGCCAAGTAGCCGCCGAATCCGCACAAGGCCGCAGCGATGAGCAATCCCGCGACGACGGCTCCACTCTGTTTCCGTTTCATGCCTTAAGCCTATCCCCAATTCTGGGCTCCGGAGAGGCTTCTGGCGGCTTCTTGGCTAGTCCGCCACCTGCTTGAGGTTAAATTCCAGATTGTGACCGTCTTCAAACGGGGACAGCACCTTCACCTGCAATACGTCACCTTCGCGGCGGTAGTGAATGATAGGGAGGAACCCTTCGCTGGTGTCCTCGAACACCACCTCGTTTTTGCCGAGCCGTTGCACCGACAGAGTCATCGGGGCTTCGGCTTCGGAGCGCCACGGTTCCAGGCCGCGATTGAAGTGACGAATTCGCATCACCAATCGCTGTGGCGCGCCTTCGGATTGCGCGGGGCTCATCAGACTGCTGCGGAAGGGCGCTGACGAAGTCACCGGCGAAGAGCAGCGAAATCAGCAAGAAAAGATTGCGCTCGGAAGCCATGGATCCCAGGATATCCAACTCATGACCACTCGGTTGCTCGCGCCCCTGCTCGTGCTGTGCTGCGGTTCTTGCACGGGAGCGACGCTCGCGCGCGCGCCTGTGAAGCCCTTGGAGCGCGCCGTGCTCTTGCGCGAAGCCGCCTCGGATGGCTGGCACGGAATCAGCAATGCAGATCCCATGAGCGCGGAAGTGCTGCGCGTGGTGAACCCCGTGTTAGTGGATGCCGAAGCGCGAGTCGAGATCCTGCCGGATACTGCGCAGTTGCAAGCGGTGGCTGCCGCGGAAGGCGCCCGTAACTTTCGGCTCCAACTCCAGGCCTTCGTGGACCGCCCTGGCGTGGACCCGGTGCCGCTGCATCTGCCGGGCTACGACGACGTGGACAGCCGCGAATTGCGCCTGACCCCTCAAGGAGCAGACGGTGAATTCCCCGCGACGTCGCTCGATCTATCTCGCACGATCGTGCGGTCGGGCGATCGCGTGCTCCTGCGCACCACCTTGTTGGATTCCTCAGGCTCTGAGCTCGGCGACGGCATGGACACCCATTTGCGCGTTACGCAACTCGGTTGGAATTCTGCCTACCATCCGAGCGTCGTACTCGCGCGCCCCTTCACGCCGGAAGTTGGCGATGCCGAATTTCGCTTCACGCCAGGCGTTGCCTGGCTGCATTCATACACGCCGCGCCACGATGAGCAAGGCGGATGGGCGGACTGGATGCGCGCCACCAACATGTCCCTCGGTCCCCACGCGATGCTGCTCCAATTCGACACCGAAGACGAAGTGGAAATCGGACTCGGAGTCACCATGGGCTTCTGGAGCGGAGTACTGCAACTGGGATTCGGGTACAACCTCATGGCGAATGACGGCCAGGATCGGCAGTACTTCTACGTTGGCTCGTCCATGATCACGCTCGCGCAAGCCGCCGAGCGCAGTTTCGGCTCGCTGGTCGGCCTCTAGTTCGCGTCAGGCGAGCTTGCGGCGCAGCACGCTGCGGCTCCAGAGCGCAGCCAGAACCACGAACCCGGCCAGCCCGGCGAAACAGGCCAGCGGAGTCAGTGTGCCCAGCCAAGTGGTGGCCAGCGGAGTGGTGAAGGACCAATCCGATTGCGCGAACACCAGCCGCAGCGGCTCGATGGCCAACGTGACCGGATTCAAGAGTACGAGTCCGCGCAGCACTTCGGGCAGACTCGCGAGCGGCGCAAAGGCGCTCGACAAGAACACCATCGGTAGCGTGACGATCATGATCACGGCGAGCATCTCGAAGTGCCGTCGGAACTGAAAGGCGAGTCCGAGTGACACCGCTGTGAAGCCGAGGATCACGAGGAGCAGAGCGGCCAACCCGACCAGCGCGCCCAGCGCTCCGCCGTGGAAGCGCACGCCGAGCGCAACGGCCGCTACCACGATCACTGCGCATTGCATGAGCGTGATGGAGGCGATGTGAATCGCGCTGGCCAGCACAATGGAGAAGCGATCGGTGAGAGGCGCGACCCGCAAGCGATCCAGAAATCCGAGCTCGCGGTCGAAGAGGAGCGGCACGCCTGCGTTGAGGCTTGCGTTGAAGGCGGTGAAGAGCAGGGCTCCCGGCGTGACGAATGCGAGATATGAACCACCCAACACCTGGCCCATGGATTTCTGGAACACCAATACGAAGAGCGCCATCCAAATCAGCGGCTGGAACAATCCGCTGATCACAACGATCGGCCGGCGCCGAGTATGAAGGAACCAGCGCCAGGCCTGGATGCGGGTCTCTGACCAGAAGTCGCGGCTCATAGTGCGTGCTCAGCGCCGCGCGTGGCGGCGAGGTAAGCGTCTTGTAAGGTAGGTCGACGTTGGCCGAGCGCGACGAGTTCCAGGCCGCGCTGCTGCGCCGCTTCGCGCAAAGCGTCGGTCCAGGCGCGCGCGTCGTTGCGTTCGGAGGCCGCCATTGCGCATTCGTTCATGTCAGGCGATTCGGGCAGGATCCGGCCTCCCAGGCTGGTGAAGAGCGCCTGCAGCATCTTGCGATCCTCAGGTTGCGGGCTGGCATGCAGCGCGGCAGTCACGATCCACGCGCCGAGGGCGGAGCGCAACTCTTGCGCCGCGCCGCTGCCGACTACGCGACCGCGCGCGAGCAACACGCAGCGCTGCGCGAGAGTTTCGGCTTCTTCGAAATCGTGGGTCGCGAGTAAGACCGCGACACCCTCGCGCGCCAATCCGGCGAGCAAGGACCACAGCCCGCGGCGGCCTTCGTAATCGAGTCCGGCCGAAGGTTCGTCAAGGATCAAGACGCGCGGACGGTGCAGCATCGCGCAGGCGAGATCCAATCTGCGCTTCATGCCGCCGGAGTAGGTTTCCACCGCGCGATCGGCCGCATCGCTGAGGCCGAAGCGTGCCAGCAATTCGCGGCTGCGGGCTGCAGTCTCCGCGCGTGGCAAATGCACGAGGCCCGCCTGGAAACGCAGCATCTCGGTTCCAGTCAGCAATTTGTCGAGCGCTGATTCCTGTCCGGCGTAGCCGAAGGCGCGACGCGCACTTGCCGGATCCGCAGCGACGTCTGCGCCGCCAATCTCGACGCTCCCCGAATCCAAGCGCTGGAGAGTGGTCAGACTGCGCAGCAGGGTGCTCTTGCCCGCGCCGTTCGGACCAAGCAGCGCCAGCACCTCGCCGGCGCGAATTTCGAAGGAGACTCCGCGCAATGCGGCGACCTCGCCGTATTGCTTGTGCGCGTCGCGCACGCGGAGCTGGTGCGCG
>CAZCXL010000310.1:0-3370 GCA_964502625.1 uncultured Planctomycetales bacterium
TCGTGTAGTCCAGCGGCTTCTCCCGGCTCGGCGTGCCGATCGTGATCGGTTCGGTGCCTGGGAGCGAGTCGCCTGAACGCAGAATCGTCCATGTTCCCAGTCCAGAAAGTATCAGGCCCGTGGCGAGGACGGGAAGCAAGGAGGCGCGTAGATCTTGCATATGAAGAGGAAGGGCGACCGGAGCACGCAGCCCTCCACAATTAGGTATGCAGCGAATCCGTGTGCTTGTTGCAGAAAACCGGCGAATCTTTTCGCAGGCGGGCTTTCGCCCGAGTGCACAGAGTGCGGAGGGCGGTACACGACACGCCTAACTGTGCTGCCGCCTCTCTGCAGTTCATTCCAAGGAGGTAACGCAGTTCCAAGGCACGGCGCATGGTCTCAGGAAGTTGCTGAAGGGAGGGCACGTCGGGCGGCTCCTCGTGCGAGGGGCTCGAAGGCTCCTCGGCGAGCACCCTCCACCGAGAGTTGCGCAGTAGGAATCGGTGGGAAGAGTACCGAATGAAGGTCTCGAGCCAACGACCTTGAGCGCGAGAGTGGAGCTGTGGTTGCTCCACGAGGACAAGTGCGAGTGACTGAACGATCTCATCGGTGAGATCGAGATCGAATCCGCGTCTGCAACATCGGCGGCGTGCCTCCTCGAGGGTGAGGATGAGTCCGGGCTCCGGGCTCCGGGCTCCGGGCTCCGAGAAGGAGGTCGGCAAGGCCGCCATAGGTTCCCAAGACTCTCACAGGCTCCTGGGAAACACAACACCCCGACGCTTTGCAGCGCCGGGGCGTTATGGGAAAGAAAGCCTACAGGTATTCGACCGTCACCACTTCGCCCACGATCGTCACGTGGTAGCGGCACACTTGCACGCCGCTGGCGTAGGTCACGGTGAACCATGCGTCCACCACGCTCGCCGGGTTGGTGCAGAGGTTCAGCAGCGGCAGCGCGAACGCAGACTCCACAATCAGCGAGTTCCACGCGCCAACGTTCGAAGTCATGACCACCCGTCCACCGAAGGTGGAGGCCGGCAGCCAGTTCCACATCGTGGCTTGCCCGGTCTTGACCGCGGTGCGCGTGGTCACCATCGCGCCGGTTTGCATCAGACCCAACAGACTCCAGCGCGAGCCACCGGCGTTCACGTAACCGTGCGGACCCCAAGCGTTGAGAATGTTCGCCGGCAGATTGGCGCCCGCCAAGGCGAGCGTGGCCGAAGGCTTCAGGATGTAGCCGCTCGGGGGCGGCTTGCCGAGCGCCTTGAAGAACTTGAGATCCATGTCCGGGTCCACCGTGCAGGGCAGACTGCCGACCACAGGATTGTCATTACCGCCCTCGGTGTTGCCTTGGCCAGTGCCGGCGAGCAAGAAGCCGGGCGCGGCGGCGAAGACCACGAGCCCGACCAGAATCGCGACGGCGATCCAGAGGAGGCGGGTGTTGGTTTTGGATTGCATGTGCTTTAGGCGGCGAAGAACGCCGGCTCCATCGTCTCGAGTGCACGCCGCGCACGATCATCTTCGCGCAGGCGCTGAAGCAGGTGCTCGGAGCCTTGGAGCCAGCCACGCGCGGCGCTCCAGAGGTCCGGGTACTCATCGCGGATCAGGCTCAACAGGGCGAGCGCCTTGTCGGTCTCGCCGAGCGAGAGATGCTCGACGGCGAGGTTGTACAGCACGAAGGAAAACTCCGGCTGACGGTGAATGATTCCGCTTGCGATCACCCAGCGATACATCGCGCGGGCGCGGCGGAAATCTCCGGCGCGGTCGTAGAGCAGGCCGAGCTGGATGGCTGCGTGCGCGCGGTTCGCAAGCCGGTCCGTCTGCAGGAACACGCGGCGGTATTCGGCGGCGGCGTTCGCAGATTCACCCTGCGCCTGACGCACGAAGCCCAGGTAGATGCGCGCCTCTACGAAGCGCGGCTTGAGGCGCAGGGTCTCGTCGAGCAGAGTGCGCGCCTTCGCAAGATGCGAGCCTGCGGCCTGACCTGCAAGCAGATCGGCGAGGCTGCCGCGAAGGGCGCCACTCTTCTCGGCGGCGAGCGCGGCATCGGCCGCTTCGCCGCGTTCGTAACTGTCTACCTGCACGGGCTCCTCGGCGACGCGCACGAGGTATTCCCCGTCAGTGCCGAGCAGGGCGTAAGCCTTGCCCATTTGGTAGAGCGCGAAGGCGAGGCGGCGCAGGATTTCCGCGTCCGCGAGACCTTCGAACATGTCGTGACCCTGAAGACGACGCAGCCGGCGCGCCAGCGAGCCGGGCACCACCGCGTCGCGGTGCGCCTGGAGTTGCAAGCGCATCGCCTGGAAGAAGTCGGTGCACGCGGGGCAGGATTCCAGGTGCGCGAGCGTGCGGCGCGCGTGCTGCTCCGGCAACTCTTGATCGAGCAGGGCGGAGAGCGCGGACTGGAAGCCCACGCACAGGGCGCGCGGAGCGGACGCCACGTTGCGGACGGCGTCTTGGAACTCCCGGTGCTCGCGTGAGGGGCGGCTCATGCTCCGGTCTCCGCGGCAGGAGGCGTGCGGCGCTGGGCGATCGCTTCGCGCAGACCGTTGCGAATGATGCGCGTGCTGCGAATCTGGCTCACGCCGCGAGCGACGCGCGCCGGATCCGGCTCGAGCCCGTGCTCGACGGCGGATTGCACGGCCGCGGCGGCCTTGCGCGCGGCGGGATCACCGGCGAAGCGGCGCTGCATGATCGTGTAGACCTTGCGGCGCGCGCGGAAGATGCGCATCTTCAGGTTCTCGACGCGCAGCTCCAACTTGACGGCGGCCTCTTTGTAGGGCATGCCCTTGACCTCGACCAGGAACAGCGCGCGCTTTTCCGCCGGCGTGAGGCGGGCGTAGGCGTCCAGGTAGAAGTGCAGGTAGAGCAGCCAGGCGCCGACGAGCTCGTGATCGGCCTCGTGTTGCTGGGCTTCTTCGAGCGGAGTGTGCGCGTGCTCGTCTTCCGGATCGAGCAGGAGCGAATCGTCATCGCGGTCCGAGCCGCCACCCAGGCTGACGACGTGGTTGCGCTGCGCGCGCCTGCTGTGCTTGAGCGCGGTGTTGCGAACGATCGAGTGGGTCCAGTTGCGGAAGGCGGCCGGCTTGGTGGCGTCGAAGCGGTCCGGGTAGCGGTAGATGTTGAAGAACACCTCTTGCAAGACGTCGTTCGCGTCCACGGTGAAGAAGGAACGGCGCAGGTGGTGGTAGACCAGCCGCAGCACGCCTTCTTGGTTGAGCTCGAAGAGCAGGGTGAAGGCCTCGTTCGCGCGGGTGTCGCGGTAGACGCCCATGAGGGCGGTCGAGAGCCGGTCGCGGTCCGTGGCGTCCAGGCTGCCCAAACGTTTCCCCAGATCCTCCAACTGAGCGTTGCCCAGCGACAGTCCGAAGGCCGCCACGCGCTCACCGAGCGCTTT
>CAZCXL010000311.1:0-3355 GCA_964502625.1 uncultured Planctomycetales bacterium
GCGGAAGTGGGTTTCGAGATGGTGTTGCTGTCCTTCGGCAGCGGACTCGACATGGAGAACGAGAGCGCGGAAAACCACGCAAAGTTTCGCGCGCTGACGGATTACGCGAAAGAGCGCGGCATTCAACTCGGCGGGTATTCCCTGCTCGCCTCGCGCAGCGTGGGTGGCGGCAACGACGTCGTGAGTCCGCCCGGTGAGTCCCCCACCTTCGGTAACTCGCCTGCGCTCGCCTCAGAATGGGGAAAGAATTATTTCCGCAAACTGCGCGCCTTCTTCGACGCCACCGGGTTTCTGGTGCTGGAGCACGACGGCTCCTATCCCGGAGACTTCGACGATCTGCCCCGTCCTCCGCTCCAGCGCGGCCTCGACGACTCACAGTGGGTGCAGTGGCAGATGGTGACCCGGCTCTATCGTGAACTGCGCGCCCGCGGGGCCTATTTGCGCGTTCCGGACTACTACTACTTCAACGGCGCCAACGAGTGCGGCATGGGCTACCGCGAGACGAATTGGAGTTTGCCGCGCGCGCTGCAGGTGCTGCATGCGCGTCAAAACATCTTTGACGGCACCTGGGAGAAGACGCCGTCCATGGGTTGGATGTTCGTGCCCCTCACCGAGTATCAAGGCGGCGGTGCAGCAGCCACGATCGAGCCGCTCGACGAGCATCTCGATCACTACGAGCGCATGCTGGCGGCGCACTTTGGCGCCGGAGTGCAGGCCTGTTGGCGTGGTCAGCGGCTCTACGACACTCCGCGAGTGCGCGACGCCGTGAAGGCTTGGGTGGATTGGTATCGGGCGCACCGGGACATTCTCGAATCCGACGTCATCCACGGCCGCCGCGCGGACGGACGCGACCCGGACTGGCTGCTGCACGTCAATCCCCTGCTCGAAGAGCGCGCATTGCTGGCGGTTTGGAACCCGCTCGACGTGGAAGTGACGCGAACGATTCGCGTGCCGCTGCATTACTCCGGCTTGACCCGCGCCGCACTCTTGCGCACGGGGGTTGGCGCGCAGTCCACGGCTTCGGATTTCGCAGAGTTGGCGCTCGACGCCGCCGAGACCGCGGAGATCCTGCTGACGATTCCAGCCGGCGGATTCGCCTGGGCCGAGTTCCACTCCGCAGCACCCGCGCCGCTGCCGGAGCGCCGCCATGGCCATCGCGCCGAGTATCTGCCGGACGGCCGCTTGCTCGTGTTTGGCGGCTTCGATCACGAGGCGGGAGGCGAAGAGCGCGGCACGCGCGGGACCTGGATGTGGGATCCTCGCGCCGCAATCTGGGAAAGAAAGGCCGACTTGCTGCTGCCCAAGGCATTCCACAGCTCAGCCGTGGTGAACGGAGAGGTCTATGCCTTGGGAGATGACGTCGAGCGTTGGGACGACGCCACGGGGCGTTGGATCCAGGTTTTCCCCGCGGGATCCCTTCCCAAATCTCACCTTTCTGTCGCAGTGCTAGGCGGGAAGATTCACGTGATCGGAGGCTTTCCCGCGGAGCTAGCGCCGGCGGTGCTTGACCTGACTGCGCGCACCCGCACTGCGCTACCGCCTTACCCGGGATATCAACCGGGCGATCACCTTGCTTTCGTGTGGGAAGACAGCGGACTCCTCCACGCCGCCGGCGGAATGATCAACGAAGGCGTGGGTGTGCAGCATTGGGCCTGGGATGGCGCAGCTTGGATCGCGCGCGCGCCGCTGCCCGCGCCGGCGGAGGCGAAGTTCGCCGCCTGGGGCGTCGCCGATGGCGCCCTCCAGATCTTCGCCCTCGAAATCTGCTTGCGCTACGACGCAGCAGCGGACCGCTGGCAAGTGCTCGAGCCGCCGCCCTGGCCTCGCGATCGCGCCATGCCCGCCTCGGTTGCGCGGAATGGGCTGTTGAGCGTGCTGGGCGGATTCAGCTACGGAGCCGTGTTCCGCGGCACTGACGTCTACGACCCGCGCAGCGGGGCGTGGTCGGCGCGCTGATGATTCGTGTTGGCATTATTGGATCACGCGCTGCACCACGTTGGTCTTCAAGGAGTGGGAGGCATTCGTGCCCCGCTTCACCGCCGCCTGAAACCAGATCTGCGAAGGGGGTACTGAGACTGGCACCGTGACTCCGAAGGTCGCAATCCCTCCGGCGCTGGCGGGTCCGGTCTGACTGAGCAATGAGATGGCGCCGGCAAGATCCAGGTTGAGGCCGCCCAACTGCGCCGACGCGTTGGCGAAGCCGGTGCCAGATCTTCCGTAGAGGAGAAAGGCTCGTTCACCGAGAATCAATTCCGACACGCGGAAGGTTGCGGCTTGTCCGCGCACTAGCGGATCGGGAAGGACTTGCAGGATCGGGCAAAGGCGCGTGTCCAGGCGAGCGAGGAAACCGTCGGCGAGTCCGTTGAAAGTGGTGTCGTAGCTTCCTGCTCGTGTTGGGAAGTTGTCCGAGAACGTTCCGCCAGCAACGACTGCGGCGTCGTTGCCGTCCGGTGCCAATGCCAAACAAAGGTCGAGGCCATCGCCACCAATGAATGTCGAGTAGATCAAGCTCATGAGCGTGGGATCGAAGCAACTCAGGAAGCCGTCGTCGAGGGCCGGGGCTCCATTGAACACGGTGTCCCAAGCTCCGAGGGTGGTGGGAAACCCAGGATGGTTGGTGCTACCTGCCAGCAGCACGGTTCCATTGGGCGAAAGCGCCAAGCGTGCACCATCTTCGTCGCCCGGTGTACCGAGGAAAGTACCGTGCAGCGGAATCCCGGGTCCCGCCCCAGCGAAGTTGCCATCGAGTTCGATCACTCCAACGTCACCGAGCGCCGAGTAACTCGTGTCGTAGCCCGTGGGAGACATCGGGAAGTCCGGCGACTCAGTGTGCGCCGCTACGAAAACCGTCCCGCTCGGACTCAACGCAAGACCAGTCGGATCATCCATGAAACTGCCGCCAACGAAAGTCGCGGCGAGAATCTGCCCGGTTGAGAGACTCACGCGCGCGAGAAATCCATCCGTGGCGCCGGAGTAGACAGTATCCAGAGTTCCCACGGTCACAGGGAAGGACGCATCCTGCGTCTGCCCCAACACCACCGCCGTGGCGCCTCCAGGTTCGATTCCGACGTGACCGAGATAATCCTCGAAAGCACGGCCGGAGGTCGGACCGTGTAGACACGTGCTCATCAATAAGGCAGAACCATCGCTCGCGAGCACGGTGACCACGGCATCCGAGCCGGGGAATCCGGACATCGGTACAGCTGCCGAGCCAAGGATCGGGTAGTCCGGCGATTCAGTGGAGCCGACCACCACGGGCTCATCGCTCGCGGTCAGACTCAGCGCTGCGAGCTCATCGAAGAACATTCCTCCGAGGAAAGTGGACCACTCCAATGTGCTCCCGTCAGCTGAGAGC
>CAZCXL010000312.1:0-3344 GCA_964502625.1 uncultured Planctomycetales bacterium
CGAGCAGGCCGAGGCTGAGCGAGACAGCCTTGACGCCCGCGCGCGAGCGCAGAAATCGCGAGCAGGAGCGCGGCCGCATTGTTGTTCACGGCGATCCCCGCTTCCGCGCCCGTCACCGCTGAGAGCAAGGCCGAGACTTCACTTTCGCGGCGTCCGCGTTTTCCGCTGGAGCGCTCAACCTCGACCATCGAAACTCCAGCCGCTGCGGCCGCTGCGGCCACGGCTTCCTCAGGCCAGGGCGCCCGGCCGAGATTGGTGTGCAGCACGACGCCGGTCGCGTTGATCGCGCGCCGGGTCTTGAGGCCAGGCAGCACAGCGAGCAGTTCGCGAACGCGGTGCCAATAATTCGCATCCAGACCGGAGAAGGCCACGCCGGAACTCAGTCGGGCGCGCGCCTCGTCCAGTGCGCGGGAGCAGGCGCGGCGCACGGACTCTCGGTCGTGCAGCCTAGTCAACTGCTGGGCATCGTCCTGTTCGAGGACGAGGTGCATCGGCGGAAGGCGATGCGGACTCGCGGGCTCGGCCACCCTAGAATCCTACGCGTGCTGCCTGCCTCCGTCGCGCCGCAATACCGCTGGAGGATGCGCGGTGAAACCAGCGCGGATGCGCGGCGTCGCCTGGAGATTGGGCACGGGCTGCATCCGCTCGCCGCCACCGTCATGGCCCAGCGCGGCTTCGCCGAAAGCGAACTTGCAGCCTTTCTCAAGCCGAACCTGCATTCCCTGCCCGAGCCGGAACTGTTGCCGGCCTTTGGCGCCGCGGCCGAAGCCTTCGAGCGCGCACGGGCAAACGGTGGCACCGTGCTGCTCCACGGAGATTACGACGTGGACGGAACCTGTGGCGCGGTCCTGCTGCACTTCTTGTGCGAGCATCTCGGCGTGCGCTGCGAGGTCTTCGTGCCCGACCGCCTCGCCGACGGCTATTCCTTCGGCCCGCGCTCGCTCGAGGCCATTGAGCGCTGCGGGGCCACGCTGGTAATCGCCGTGGACAACGGCACTTCGGCCGTGGGTCCGTTGGCGATTCTGGCGGATCGCGGGGTGGAGGTAGTGGTGCTCGATCACCATCCGCCGGGCGAGACACTGCCGCGCTGCACGGCCTTGGTCAATCCGTGGCTCACGCCGGAGCTCATCTTTCCTCATTTCTGCGGAACTGCCATCGCCTGGCTCTTCGCGTGGGGAATCTTGCGTCGCATCCACGGGACGGGCGCTGGCACCATGCCACCCGGAGCACGCGCGCTTTTGCACAACACTTTGGGTCTCGCTGCGCTCGCCACCGTAGCCGACGTCATGCCACTGCGCGGACCGAATCGCGCGCTCGTGACCGTGGGACTGCGCACACTGCAGGACAGCGGCCTGCCCGGCATGCGCGCCTTACTCGCGGAAGCGGGAGTGCGCGGCGCGCCCACGGCCGAGGATCTCGCCTTCCGCATCGCCCCTCGTCTGAACGCGGCGGGTCGCCTGCTCAGCGCAGAACTCTCCTTCCAGATCTTGGCGGAGCGCAACGCGGCGGAGGCGCAACGTCGCGCCGTCGCGCTCGGCGCGCTCAACCGCGAGCGGCGTGAAATCCAAGAACGGGAGTTTCGCAGCCTGAGCCCGCAAGTCGAGGCGCAGCAGAGTGCCGGCCAGCGCGTGATTTTCGCGGGACGCAACGAGGCGCACTTCGGCGTCTTGGGAGTCGTTGCCGGACAGGTGCTCGAGCGCACGGGTCTGCCGACCTTGCTCTGGGCCGAATGTGCGCCTGGTCTGGCACGAGGCAGCGCGCGCGGTCCTGAGGGCACCGACGTCGTCGCCCTGCTCGGCGCCGCAGCGCAGCACTTGGGTGGATTCGGCGGCCATGCGCGCGCAGCAGGATTCCACTTCGATCCGGCCCGAGCACCGCAGGTCGCAGAGGCTCTGCAGAACGCCGCGCGCGCTCATCCCGATCACGGGATGCCGGAGCTCCTGTTGGACGGAGAAGTCTCTCCCGCCGAATGCGATCTGGATGCCACGCTCGCGCTGGCGGCGCTCGCGCCCTTTGGGGAAGCCTTTCCCGCGCCGATGTTCCTCTGCACCGGCGCCCGGCTCGCCGCAGATCCGCGGCCGCTCGGTGCAGACGGTCTGCATGCTGAACTTTTATTCGAACGCGAGGGCTCGAGCATTCGCGGCCTCGCGTGGCGGATGTGGCCGCGGCTGCGCGAAGCGCGCGCGGGCGATCGCCTGGACGTCGCATACACGCTTGGCGTCAATAGTTTCCGCGGCCGCCGCAGCGTCGAATGGACTGTGCGCGATCTGCGCGGGAGCGCCTGAGCCTTGCACTTGCTCACTCGGCTTTTCGCACCGCTACGCCGCTGCTACCGCTGGATGCTGGCGTTTGCGGAAAAGCCCTACGCAGAAGGCGCACTGTTCGGTTTGGCCTTCATCGAGTCTTCGTTCTTTCCGCTCCCGCCCGATCCCCTGCTCATGGCCATGGGCGCCGGGCGCCCCGCGCGCGCGCTGCGCTACGCAGCCGTCACCACGCTGGGCTCGGTGCTCGGCGCCTTGCTGGGTTATGCGATCGGCGCGCTGCTGATGGACACCGTCGGCACTTGGTTACTCAATCTCTACGATGCCGACCGCGTCGTCTGGGGCAGGATTGAATCCTGGTATCAGGAGTACGGCACGCTCGCCTTGCTCGCCGCAGCAATCACGCCGATCCCTTACAAGGTCTTCACGATCGCAAGCGGCGCGCTTGCCTTCCCGCTGGCGCCCTTCATCGGCTTCTCACTCCTCGGCCGCGGCCTGCGCTTCGGAATCGAAGGCGCACTGTTGCGACGCTACGGCGCGCCTATCGCTGCGTGGGTGGAGCGGTGGTTTGACTGGGTGGCGATTGGATTCATGGTTCTGCTCGTCGGCGGCTTCTTCGCTCTGCGATGGATCGGATGAACCGCTTGCTCGCCCTGGACGGTACGGCGCTCGCGTTCCGCGCCTTCTTCGCCATCCGTGGGCTCACGGATCCGCAAGGACGGCCGAGCGGTGCCCTGCACGGCTTCGCGCACAGCGTGATGCGCGCCCTGCAGGATCATCCCTCACAAGCCTTCGCTGTCGCCTGGGACACGGCGGATCCCACCTTTCGGCACGAGCTCTCGGCGATTTACAAAGCCAATCGCGAGGATCTGGATCAAGACTTGGAGCAGCAGTTCCCATGGATGCAGGAGTTGGTGGTCCTGCTCGGCCTGCCTTCGCTCTCGCGGCCTGGCTTTGAAGCCGACGATCTGCTCGCCAGCCTGGCCCGGACCGGGGCCGCTGCCGGATGGGAAGTGCGCATCTTCTCTTCGGATAAAGACATGGCGCAGTGTGTGGGACCGCAGGTGCTGCAGTGTCCCCCCC
>CAZCXL010000313.1:0-3334 GCA_964502625.1 uncultured Planctomycetales bacterium
CATGGAGGCACTGTTCGACCCGTTCTGGTTCGTGCTTCCTACACAGTATCGCTTCTTCCACCTGGACGCTCGCACCGGAGCATTCCGTGGGTTTGTGAACAAGCCGATCGTGCAGACACCTTGGATTCCGGATTCCTTCGACATGCTGGGAGGAATCCTTGAGCGGAGTCGGATCGGAGATTGGGATCGCGACGGATTAGTGGAATGCATCGCGTTCACGAATGGCCTTTCTTTGGATCTTCCCAACAATGCGGTTCCGCCGCGACATCTGGCGGTTCTCGGCCTTAAAACTCTGCAAGTGCCGAACGAGAAATCCATCGGCACGTCCTTCACGGCGGAAGTCATGATCCCGAGCGCACCGGGGCACGACTTCGCCTTGCTCCTGTCTCTGGGCTTCGACCGCACGGGTGGTCATGTCGTGGACGGCTGGCGCACTTTCCTGGTGCCGGATGCGCTGCTGAGCCAGACGCGCGCTGGTCTGCTGCGTGGCCGGTTGGATCCGGACGGGATCGGCTCCGTGGTCGTCACACTGCCCCATCAGCCGAGTCTGGCCGGCTCCACGATCTACAGCAAGGCCGTGATTTGGAAGCTGGGCAGCACGAGTGAGGTGTGGACCATGTCCAGTCTGGGCGTGACCCTGCTTCGCTGAAATTCGCCTCTGCGCGGCCCGAACGAGAGCCTTGTCATCGGCGCTTGGCGTTAGGATGGCGACATGCTCTCCGCCCTCCTTGCTCTGGTCCTGACGTCTCCTCAGATCGTCCAGGAACCTGCGTCGGTGTCGGCCACGGCGAAGGCCGAAGCCGAGATCTCCGCAGCACTCAGCATCGCCGCGGCGAAGAACCAGCGCGTGCTGCTCATGTGGGGCGGCGAATGGTGAGGCTGGTGCAAAAAGCTCGACACTCTGTTCCGTGAGAACAGCCAGGTCGCGAGGAAACTGCTCTACGAATACCGCGTCGTGCACGTGCAGGCCGGAGACACCGAGGTCAATGCGCCTCTGATGAAGAAATACGGGACCGTGCCGAACGGCTATCCCTATTTGACCGTGCTCGACGCCAGCGGCAAGGCAATCGCGAATCAGGAAACCGGTTCGCTCGAGGACGGCGCGAAGCACGACCCGGCCAGAGTTCTGGTCTTCCTCACCGCGCATCAGGCGCCCGCGCTGGACGCTGCCGAAGTGTTCGCCACCGCGTGCGCGCGCGCCAAGGAGGCCGACAAACGCGTACTCCTGTCCTTTGAAGCGCCTTGGTGAGGCTGGTGCCACAAAATGGAGGCCAGTCTGGCTCTCCCCGCGGTGCACTCGCTGATGGAGAAGGATTTCGTGACTTGTTGGATTGACACGGACCGCATGAAAGGTGGGAAGGAATTCGAGTTGAAGATGAATGGCGGCAAACAGGGGCTGCCGTGGTTCGTGTTCCTCGAACCCGAAGGCAAGGCACTCGCCGACAGTGACGACGGCGGCTCCAACCTCGGTTGTCCCTTCACCGAGGCCGAAGTGGAGGCTTTCCGGGGTCTGTTGCTGAAGGCGCGCAAGAAACTCAGTGACGCGGAAGTGGGCGTCATCGTCGACGGACTCCACGAGGCGGGCGAGCGCGGCGAAGCGCGGCGCAAGGCCGAGAAGGAAGCCGCGGCAGTCACCGGGCAGTGATCGGTTGGCTCACGGTCGGCGCGCTGCTGTTTCCGCAGCAGGTGGAGGCGGTGTCCTTCGAGCAGGTGCGCTTCGCGGGTGGCTTCTGGGGGCCGCGGCTGGAGACGAACCGCCGCGTGACCATTCCGTACGATCTTGCGAAATGCGCCGAGACTGGGCGGCTGGCGAATTTCGCGGTGGCAGGCGGATTGCTCGAGGGCGCGCATCAAGGTCAGCGCTACGACGATTCCGACGTCTACAAAGTGATCGAGGGCGCCGCCTACGCCTTGGCCACGGCGCCGGATCCTGCCTTGGATGCGCAACTCGATGAGTTGATCGCGTGGATCACCGCCGCCCAAGAGGACGACGGCTATCTCTACACGCCGCGCACCATCGATCCGGCGCATCTGCCGGACGGCGCGGGCGAGGGACGCTGGTCCTATCTCGTGGAGAGCCATGAGCTCTACTGCCTCGGACACCTGTTCGAAGCGGCAGTGGCGCATCACGCTGCAACTGGGAAAGATTCCTTGCTGCAAGTCGCGGTGAAGGCGGCCGACTTGCTGCTCGCGACCTTTGGCGCGGGCAAGCGCGAGGGTTGGCCGGGCCACCAGGAGGTGGAAATCGGGCTGGTGAAACTTGCGCGCACTACCGGACGCGCCGAGTACGCGCAACTTGCGCAGTATTTCTTGGAGGCGCGCGGCACGAAGTCGGCGGAGCCGCCCGGCCTGAGCGACGGCCATCGGCAGTACGTGCAGGCGCACGCGCCGGTCCTGCAGCAGACCGAGGCCGTCGGCCACGCGGTGCGCGCGGGCTACATGTACGCCGGCATGGCGGACGTGGCGGCGGCCACGGGGGACGCGCGTTTTCTGAGCGCAAGCGCGCGGCTGTGGGAAGACGTGGTGGAGAGGAAGCTCTACCTCACCGGCGGGATCGGCGCACGCGCTGCGGGCGAGGCCTTCGGAGATCCCTTCGAGATGCCCAACGCCACGGCCTACGCAGAGACTTGCGCGGCGGTGGCGAACGCGCTGTGGAATCACCGGCTGTATCTGGCGAGCGGTAAGGCGCAGTACCTGCACGTGCTCGAGCGCACTCTGATGAATGGTTTTCTGTCGGGCGTATCGCTGGCGGGAGATCGCTTCTTCTACCCCAATCCGCTCGCGCGTCGTGACGGTCCAGTGGACCCCGACGGCGACGGCGGGCGCGCGCCGTGGTTCAGCACTTCCTGCTGCCCGGTGAACGTGGTGCGCATGCTGCCTTCGGTGCCGGGGATGCAGTGGGCGGTGCAGGGCGAAGCGGCGGTGGCGTGCCTGCTGCAGTCCGGAGTGGCCCGTCTGAAGGTGGCGGGGCGCGCGGTGACTCTGCGCATGGAAACGGGTTGGCCGTGGGATGGCAAGGTGCGTGTGGTGGTGGAAGCAGTGGAAGCGGGAGAGGCGCTGCCTTTCACGATTCGCGTGCGGGTGCCGAATGGCGCGCGCACGACCCCAGTGCCGAGCGGCCTTTACGCCTATTTCGGCAACGCCAGCGGCGTTACAGCCGCCGATTGGGTCGAAGAGCGCGTGGCCTGGAGCGCGGGCAGCAGCGCCGAGTGGGAGTTTGCGCTCCCGGTGCGACGGGTGATCGCCCGCGAGGAAGTGGCGGCCTGCCGCGGGCGAGTTGCGATCGAGCGCGGACCTTTGGTCTACTGCATCGAAGGAGGGGATCACGAGGGCC
>CAZCXL010000314.1:0-3327 GCA_964502625.1 uncultured Planctomycetales bacterium
AAGAAGTTGTGCGCGGTTCCGCTCTCGGCAAGCGCGCTGACGCAATCATGCGCAGTGGCGAGCTTGTGCCGGACGAAGTGATGGTGGAAATCGTGGCCGAGCGCTTGGCGCATCTCGCCGCCGGGGAAACCCTGCTGCTCGACGGATTCCCGCGTTCCCTTCCGCAAGCCCGCGCGCTCGCTGCCCGCGCCGCTGGCGCAGGGGTCGGAGTGGCCCTATACTTCACCGCCCCCGATCGTGTCCTGACCGAACGATTGCTGGCGCGAGGCCGCGCCGATGACAATCGTGAAATCATCACCCGACGCCTCGCCGTTTACCGCGAGACCACCGAGCCGCTCGTCGCGTACTACCGCGGCCGCGGCCTACTTCGCGAGATCCCCGCGGATCGCGCGATCGAAGACATCCAACAGGACCTCGTTCGCACCTTGCGCGAGGCCCGCAAAGATCCTTCCTCAGTTTCTTGACGCATGCCCAAGGAAGAGCCCATCACTGTGTACGCGGTCGTACGGGAAACCCTCCCGAACGCCATGTTCCAAGTGGAGCTCCAAAATGGACAGCGCATCCTCGCTCACATCTCCGGGAAAATGCGGATGCACTACATCCGAATCACTCCCGGGGACACCGTCACCGTCGAAATGTCTCCTTACGACCTTAATCGCTGTCGGATCGTGTTCCGCGGCGAGCGTCGGCCGCGGCCGGCGCCGAGGCCGGCTGGAGCACGTCCTCCGGCAGCCCGCCGGCGGAGCGGCGGACCGTCCCGCAAGCGTTAGAGATCGGCCATGAAAGTCCGCGCCTCCATTCAACCCCTCTGCAATCACTGCAAGATCGTCCGCCGACGCGGCGTCGTGCGTGTGATTTGCAGCCGCGATCCCCGGCACAAGCAGCGCCAGGGCTGATTCACCCCAAGCCTTCCGAACAGAGCCATGCCCCGTCTCATCGGCGTTGACATCCCCGGCGACAAGCGCACCGTGATCGCGCTTACCTACATTTACGGTGTGGGCACGACCGCGGCGCAGAGCGTCTGCGTTGCGCTCAACCTGGACCCCAATCGTCGCGCTCGTGAACTGAGCGACGAGGAACTGGGCGCGCTGGGCACCTATTTGGAAGAGCACCACACGGTGGAAGGCACCCTGCGGCGCCAACTCGCCGCCAACCTCGCGCGTCTGCGCGACATTGCCTGCTACCGAGGCCTGCGGCATCGCCGCGGTCTGCCGGTTCGCGGTCAACGCACCCGTACCAACGCGCGCACGCGCAAGGGGCCGAAGAAGACGGTCGCCAACAAGAAGTCCGTCAAGGCCATGAAGTAGGCCAGAGGCCCAGAACAGCACATGAGTACCGCCCCGAACACTGGCAAACGCGGCAAGACCAAGAAGGTCGGCAGCCGCGGAATCGCCCACGTCCGTTCCACCTTCAACAACACCATGATCACCCTCACGGATGCGAAGGGCAACACGATCGTTTGGGCCTCGCCGGGTGGAGTCGGCTACAAGGGCTCGCGCAAATCCACGCCGTTCGCCGCTCAACAAGCTGCGATTCGCGCCGCGGAAGCCGCGTCGAAGATGGGCCTCCGCGACGTCGAGGTCCGCGTTCAGGGCCCCGGCTCCGGACGCGAAAGCGCGGTCCGCGGGCTGCACCAAGCCGGGCTCCGCATCCTCTCGATTCAGGACGTGACCCCGCTGCCGCACAACGGCTGCCGTCCGCCCAAGCGCCGCCGCGTCTAATCACTCGGCTCGCTTCCTTTCTCTCTCCCTGCACCACGAACCCACCGAACCCACATGCGCATCCGCTGGCGTGACTTCGAACTTCCTTCCGCTGTCGTTCACGACAAAGACTCAGCCACCGAGGGCTATGGAAGGTTCGTGATCGAGCCGTTTGAGCGCGGCTTTGGCCACACCATCGGCAACGGCCTGCGCCGCGTGCTGCTGGGATCGATCGAAGGCACCGCGGTGACCGCGGTCGAGATCGACGGCGTGGAACACGAATTCCGCACTCTGCCGGGCGTTCTCGAAGACGTGACCGAGATCGTGATCGCGTGCAAGCGCCTGCGCGTGCAGGCCGCCACTGCGGCCATGCCGGCCACGATCACCATCGACAAGACCGGCGATGGCCCGGTCACAGGCGCGGACATCCAATGCCCGACCGGGGTCGAGATTGTGAACAAGGGCTTGAAGCTCTGCACGCTCACTGGACCGAAGGCGCGCTTCAGCGCCCGCCTCACCGTGCGCCGTGGCCGCGGCTTTCAAGCCGCCGAAGACACCGGCGAAATGATGGATCAAATCGGTCTGATCCCGCTCGATGCCGCGTTCAGCCCGGTGCTGCGCGTGCGCTACGGCGTCGAAGCGACCCGGGTCGGCAAGTTCACCAACTTCGACCGCCTGGTGCTCGAAATCTGGACCGACGGCACGGTCAATCCGCCCCTGGCCTTGGTCGAAGCGGCCAAGATCTACCGCAAGCACCTCAATCCCTTCGTGCAGTTCAGCGAAGTGTTGCACGGGGTGCCGGTCTCCGACGAAGTGCGCCCGATCGACGCCGCCGCGGAGCGTCAGCGCGACCGCCTGCAGCACCTGCTGTCCGAGCCGGTTGAGCGCCTGGATCTCTCGACTCGGGCACGCAACTGCCTGGAAGTCGCGCAGATCCACACGCTCGGCGACCTCGTCTTCCAGAACGCAGAGGACCTCCTCGCGATCAAAAACCTCGGCCAGACCGTGCTGACCGAAATCGAGAAAAAGCTGGCCGAACTCGGCCTCGGCGTCGGCATGAGCCGCGAAGAGGTTTTCGGCACTGCCCAGTAATTTGCAGCCATGCGCCATCGCGTCAAGACCCGAAAACTCTCCCGCACCGGCAGTCACCGCCGGGCGCTGGCCCGCAATCTGATCACCGCGCTCATCCTGCACGAGCGGATCGAAACCACCGTGGTCAAGGCCAAGGCCTACAAGCCTTTCGCCGAGCGCTTGATCACGCTGGCCAAGGAGAAAAACCTTCACAATTACCGGCGTGCCTTGGGGCTGCTCGGCAACGATCGCGAAGCCACGGCGAAGCTGTTCGACGTGCTCGGGCCGCGTTTCCGTGAGCGTCCCGGCGGCTATACCCGAATCCTCAAGTTGGCCACTCCGCGCCTCGGCGACAAGGCCGAGCGCGCGCTGTTGGAATTCGTGGAGCGTTCGGAGCCGGAAGTGTCTGACGCCGTCCTCGAGACGGAAACCTCCGCCAAGAAGGGCGCGGTCGCCGCGCGCGCCTAAGTGAGGGATCGCGGGCGCGCTTAGTTGCGCGCCCGGCTCGTCTCGCGTGTGGCCCAAGCGGGCCGCGGCTCACGTTTTTGCGTCACCG
>CAZCXL010000315.1:0-3322 GCA_964502625.1 uncultured Planctomycetales bacterium
TCCCGGTTTCGAGGAAGGTCAGTTGCCACCGGACGTCGAGCAGGAGCTCACCGATCTGCTCGGTGTGCAGTCGGACATTTTCACGGTCTATCTCTACGCGCGAGTCAAGCAAGACCTCAACTGGGAACCCGAGAAGCGCTACCAGGAAATGCCCGGCAGCGTGCTGCGCTTGCGCGCAGTGGTGTGGCGCCGCACCGGACAAGACGGTCCGGTGCTGCTCTTCCTGCAACCTTGGCAGCCCGTTCCTGCCACGCGCTATCGCATTCCTGATTTCCAGGACGAGTTGCCGCCCTTCGAGCCGACGCGCTACCAGTAGTCCGCGGTTAGCATGAGGGGGCATGCGTACACGCCTTCTCCTTCCACTGATGGCCGCAGTGGCCGTGGCTCCGGCCTTTCCTCGCGCGAGCGGGGAGTCGGGACTCGGCAGCAAACTGCCTGAGTTCGACGCGGTCCAATGGTTCAACACCGTGCCGATTTCCGCCTCGGACCTCCAAGACAAAACCGTCCTGATCGAAGTCTTCCGCACCTGGTGACGACCTTGCAAGTCCCAGGTCCCGACTCACAACCGCGAATGGGAAGAGATGGAGGAAAAGGGCCTGGTCGTCATCAGCGTGACTGATGAAGAAACCGCTTTGGTGAATGATTTTGTGGCCGAATTCGGCGTGACCCATCCGCTCGTGATCCTGAAGGGCGGGGAGTTGGAGAGCCTGATTGGCGTCCAAGGCTTCCCGACCAGCGCGGTCTTCACGAACGGCGTGATGACCTGGACCGGTCATCCGTCGGAATCTGGCTCCGCCGTCTCGGGCGCTCTCAAGCAAACGAGCAAAGGCAGCATCTACCCGAAGGCGCTCACGAAGGTGCGCTCGCTGATGCGCGCAGATCGGCCCGCCGAGGCCTACGCCGAAATCCTGAAGGGAGAGCCGAAGTACTCCGCGGACGATGCGCCGTGGGCGGCTCGGGTAAAGCTATACATCGAACAGCAAGCGGCTGGCGCGCTGGAATCCGCGAAGGCGGATCTGGCCGCAGGCTTTGTCTCTCGTGGGGTAGGCCGAGTTGCGCCCTATGGCGGCGAGGCATCGGCGCTACCGCTGGCGGCAGAGATCAATGCCTGGCTCTTACAAATCCAGACGGACACTCCGAACTATGCCAAAGAAGTCGCGGGCGGCGCGGCCTTCGAGAAAGCGGAGGCGATGGAGAAGCAGGAACTGTTCTCCGAGGCTTTCGACGCCTACAAGGCGATGCTTGGCAAGTACAAGGAGACTCGCATCGGCGCTCACGCAGAAGAATCCGCGCGCGCCATCCTCGAGGGCGGCAAGGCAGGCTTCAACCCGAACTGCGAAAAATGCGACGGTAAGGACCGTCGGGCTTGCTCGAAGCACCTGGAGAAGAAGAAGCTCTAGCCCCTAGAGGGTGAGCTTGCGGTACTTCCCGGCCTGGGATTCACGTCCTAGGCCGGCGGCCTCACGGCGCTCGGCGAGCCACTCGGCGTACTCGCTGTAGTTGCCGTGGAAGAACTCCACGCGGCCGTCACCCTCGAAGGCGAGGATGTGGGTGCAGATGCGGTCGAGGAAGAAGCGGTCGTGGGAAACCACGAACATGCAGCCGGGATAGTGCTCAATGGCTTCTTCGAGCACGCGGATGGTCGGCAAATCGAGGTCGTTGGTCGGTTCGTCGAGAATGATCAGGTTGCCGCCCAAGCGCAGCATCTTGGCGAGCTGCACGCGGTTGCGCTGGCCGCCGGAAAGTTGACCGACTTTCTTTTCTTGGTCTGCGCCCTTGAAGGCGAAGCGGCTGACGTACGCGCGGGATTGGATCTCGCCGGTGCCGAAGGGCAAGAACTCTAGACCATCCGAGATTTCCTCGAAGACCGTGCGCTCACCGGAGAGCTCCATGCGCCTTTGGTCCACGTAGCAGATTTCTACGGTCGGTCCGACGTCGATGACGCCCGAGTCCGGCTCATCCAACTTGGCGATCATGCGCATGAGGGTGGTCTTGCCTGCACCGTTCGGACCGATCACTCCCACGAGCGCGGCCTGCGGCAGTGAGAGCGAGAAGTCACGGAACAACACCTGGGAGCCGTAAGACTTGGAAACCTTCTTCAGTTCCAGAACCTTGTTGCCCAGACGCTGTCCAGGCGGGATCACCAAATCAATGGTGTCCGGCCGCAGATCCTTCTGCTCGTCCATGAGCTGCTCGTAGCGCGTGAGGCGCGCTTTGTTCTTTTTGCCGCGTGCCTTGGCACCTTGGCGGACCCATTCGAGTTCCTTGTGGAGGCGCTTGAGGCGTTTTTCTTCACTCCGCTCCAAGGAGCCGATTTCCTTCTCCTTCGTCTCCAGATAGGAGGAATAGTTTCCCTTGTAGGGCGTGCAGATCCCGCGCTCGACGTCGAGCATCCATTCGACCACGTTGTCGAGGAAATAGCGGTCGTGGGTGATCACGATCACCAGACCCTGATATTCCTTCAAGTGGTGCTCCAGCCACGCCACGGTGGAGGCGTCGAGGTGGTTGGTGGGCTCGTCGAGCAGCAAGATGTCGGGAGCCTCGATCAGCGTGCGGCACAGGGCCACGCGCCGCGCCTCACCGCCGGAGAGCACCCCGCACTTGCGGTCCATCGGCGGGAGTTGCAGGGCTTCGGCCGCGACTTGCAGGTGCAGATCCACGTTCCAGAGATCGTGCGCGTCAATCTCGGCCTGCAGTCGGTCGAATTCCTCGGTCAGGCGATCCAGGGCATCGCCGGAAGTCTCACCCATCAGGCCGCAGATCTCGTTGTAGCGATTGGTGATCGCCCGCACGTGCGCCACCGCTTCGTCGAGCACTTCGCGGACGGTGAGGTCCGGATTCAAGCGCGGCTCCTGCGAGACGTATCCGAGCGAACGCCCGGACATCTGGATGCGGCTGCCTTCGAACTCCTTGTCTTCGCCGGCGAGAATGCGCAGCAGCGTGGACTTGCCGGAACCGTTGGCCCCGATCACTCCGATCTTCGCGCCGGCGTAGAAGGACAGCGAGACGTCCTTCAGCGCCACATTGCGCTCGTAGTGCTTACTGACCTTGATCCGTCCATTGTCAAATCAGACCTTTTGACAGGAGCAGTGGTCGGGCTTCCAAACAAATTACCTCCTGTGGTCTATGAGCTCATGCTCGAGACCTTTCTGCTTCAGCGCGTTGTTGGGAGCAAAGAAGAGTTAGTCGTTGAGCCTATCAAAATGCATGAGCCACTCATGCTCAATGTCAATTCTGCAGTGACCGTCGGCATTGTTTTTAAGCTGGGTAAGAATACACTCCAATGCACGCTAAAGGTGCCAGTCTGCTGTGAAACAGGGGC
>CAZCXL010000316.1:0-3305 GCA_964502625.1 uncultured Planctomycetales bacterium
GGCGATGAACCTGATCGGTCTCGACATCAACGCCGCGGGCAACCACGAATTCGAAGGCGAATCAGGCGCGCAGAACTCCACTTGGGGTGGCCCGGGTGGTTCCGGCATGAACGGGGTCGGCGGCGAAGAGCGCACCGATCGCGTGCCGGACTTGAGTTACGAGGAAGAATTTCCGCTGCATCTCGAGCGTGAGATCCTGGCCCAAACCTACGATGGCCTGACGCAACGCTTCCAAGAAGACCTGCTGTCCGATGGCCAAGGAAATCTGCGTCTGGAGCTGAAGCAAGTTTGGGACGCCGAAACCTCTGCCTGGATCGCGCCTCACCCCTTCACGCTGGCCATGTACGAAACGCGCAGTTTCTACCTGGTGCGCCATCGAGATCTGCATCTTGGCACCAAGGGGGTTTACAGCAACTACCTCTGGGAGGATCTGCCCGGCACCGTGATCATGGCCGGGCGCAATTGCGTCACAACCCGCGCGCATTCGCTGCATGGGCTCGGACCGGTGGATTTGGTGCACGAGGTGGGCACAGGACTTCTGCTCGGATGGACGATCTGGGATGAAGCAGCCGCCGAAGTGCGAATGCAACTGACCACGACCGTGGTGGAAGAGAACCCCAACCTGAGCGGCGTCACTTGGAGTTTGGACCTGGTGAATGAAAGGGAGTACCTGCCCAGTGCAGACCCGGCTCTGCTCGGTTTCACCCCCGTCGCCATGGAGTTTCCGCCGGTTGGTTTCTATCAGCAGAAGGCTCTGCTCGTGGACTTGCGCAGTCACGTGCCGGACCTCAACTACCTCTACCTAGAACACTGGACCGATGGGTTGCGCAAACTCTTCGTCGCACAGCATCATCTGGCACGCGATGCCGGCGACCCCAACGGAGAGTTCGTGTCGGCGCGGGTGAGTCACGAGGGCGGGCTCAGCGCCGTGGAAAGCGACTATCCGGGCCGCCGGGTCATTGCGGTCGGCATGCTGCCGGCGACGGACACCTTGCTGGTGGTCGGCGACCTGCGCGAATAAGTCAGGAAACGGGACTCAAGCGGGGGGTAAGGGCGGCCGCCAATGGGGTGCCCGAACCCGTGCAGCGGGGGCGGGCGCCATCATGCCCATCCTGATCTTCCTCTGCAGTCTTCTCCTTCCGGCCGTTGGCCAGGAGGCTCCGCAAGTGCCCGGCGCCTATCGCGGACATGAACAGGAGCGCACGCTTCTGCTTGACCCCGAGTTCGCGCAATCGCCGCTCTTGAGTCTCGCGCAAAGGCGCGCGGGTTGGGAGTCTTGGTTCGAGCACGAGCGCGAACTGCTGTTCCGGGGTGAACCGGATTATCCGGCGCGTGCAATGCACGATGACGGCCGCTACGGCACGACCGATTGGGCGGTGCGTAGGGAAGAGTTGCTGTTGACGGCTTTGCCGCTGTTGGTGGAAGCGCTTAGCGAAAACGACCCCGCCCTGCGCGAGGCTGCGGCGATCGCGCTCGGCCGGATCGGCTATCCCTCGAGTCAGGGGCTGTTGATCCGCATGCTGGAGGACCCTGAGGCTTCCGTTCAGCAAGCCGCGTGCCTGGGCTTGGGCTTGCTCGCCTCCGACGGCGCTGAAGAAGCGCTACGGGTGCGCTTTGAAACCAAGACCCTCGACTCGGTGACGCGCGGATTCGCTGCGCTTGGCTTGGGGTTGAGCGGACGTGTTGGCGGAGGCTCGGCTCTGAAAATTCACCTCAACGAGGTGATTGCGCGCGCGGACAGCGTGCTCGATCCCTTGCTGACCCAAGCGGTGGTGATTGCCGCTGGCGTGCATGGCTCGCGCGACTTCGTGCCGCTCATGCTCGAACTGGAAGCACGACTGGCGCAGGCCGACGGCGCGGATGAATCGCGCATGCGAGGCACGGTCTATCAGGCTCTGGGCGCGCTGGAGGACGAGCGCGCGGTGCCGCTGCTCGTAGAGGTGCTGCAGAAGAACGACGGAGACCTCGCGCGGTCGTCCGCGCAGGCGCTGGCGCGGATCCGTGCGACGACTTCGGTTTCGCCGCTCTCCGCGAAAGTGCGCACTTCGCATGATTCGGAGACTCAAGCCTTGTGTCTGATCGCGATCGGCAGAATTGGCGGCAAGCGCGCGCTTGAGGAGTTGAAGCGCTTGCAACCGACCAGCGGCGCCGATGATTCAGTGCAAGCGGCGTGGCTGCTGGCGTGCGGATTAATCCGTAGCGAGCCCGCCTACGAGCGCATGGAGAAGACTCTGTGCGCAGGCGTGCACGGTAAGGAGCCCGCGCGCGCGATGGATGCGTCCTCGGTGCGCAGAGGTGAAGAGACTGTGCGCGGCGCGGCAGCCATCGGCCTGGGGCTGTTCCGTAACCCCCAAGCATTCGATCTCTTGGATCGTGTTCTGGATGCGGCAGGAAATGTGGACCCGGAGTTTTTGGGCTACTCCGCGACCGCGCTGGGAATGCTACAAACTCCGCAAGCGGAGGAGCGGCTGCTCGATTTCGCGACGATTGCTTCGACGCTCCCGCCGGAGGCTCGGCGAGGCCTTGCCATTGGGCTGGGCATTTGCGCGACCGAGCGCAGCGCCACCGCGCTCGCCACTTTGCTGGTGACGGATCCCAATGCCGAGGTTCGGTGGGCCGGCGCGCGCGCGCTGGCGTACGCACGTTCCAATGACGCTCTTCGTCAAGTGGTGGAGGAGTTGCGAATCTGCCTTGACGAGCGAGAGGTTCAAGCGGCGGCCGCGCATCTCGTGCTAGGCCTGGGATTCCTTGGCGATCTGCACCAGGGGGCGACTCTCGATGGGTTGGTTGCGGGAATGGACTTTCTGCAGGAGTCGCGGTTGCTCGATACCCTGAGCAGCTACTAGCCCGGGGCGACCGGGAACGAGCGGGTCCCGCGTAAAAAGCGGAGACCCGCTCACCTTTTAGAGGCTATGCTTGGCAGAGGTTTCTGCTGATGAATGGCCCCGCCCGACGGATTCCCGGCCTTCCTGGCCCCACCCGCGAAGAACAGCGGGCGGCGATGCTGGCGAAGGTCGAGGCACTGATTACGGTGCTCGAATTGGACCGAGGGAAGGTCCTCGCCGGATTGGCGGATCGTGGAGCAGATGCGGACAGACTGCTCCACGTCCGCCGTCAGGTTGAGGCGACGCTCCAGGTATGCCGGAAGGCGCGCGTGGCACTGAGGGGTGGGATGTCTCCGATTTCGGAGGAGGAGATTCGGGAGACGGATTTGGATGAGTTGTGCGCGCGGTTGTCCAGTTGGGACCTCACGGATACTGGCCCCATCTAGTGGAGGAATCGCACATGCGATCCGGCCACTTCCA
>CAZCXL010000317.1:0-3304 GCA_964502625.1 uncultured Planctomycetales bacterium
GCAAGCGCGGTGGCTCATGAGGCGCCACTCGCTAGGGATTCGTGTGATCCCGGTGAGCGCTGGCTACGCTTAGAATTGCAGCCATGGCTCGAATCGTCGTGTTGGGCGCGGGAATGGTGGGGCGCGCGATGGCGCTCGATCTCGCCCGGCGCCATGAAGTGACCTCCTGCGATCGGAGTGAAGCGGGACTCGCCGCTCTGCGCTCTACGGCGGCCGCGCAGCAGCTCGCGCGGCCTCTGCAAACTCGGGTGCTCGACGCCAGTGACGCTGCGGCGGTGCGCGCGGCGGTGAAGGGCTACGACCTCGCAGTCACTGCGGTCCCGGGCTTTCTCGGATTTCGCACTTTGCGCGCGGTGATCGAGGCGGGGGTGAACGTCGCGGACATCTCCTTCTTCCCGGAGGACGCGCTGGAGCTGGATGCGCTCGCCAGGCAGAAGGGCGTGCGCGCGGTCGTGGACATCGGCGTGGCACCGGGACTCGACAACCTGATCTTCGGAGCTCACGATCGTGAGTGGAATGTTTCCTTCTTCGAATGTCTGGTCGGCGGATTGCCGTCCGAGCCGCGCTGGCCCTGGCGTTACAAGGCGCCGTTCTCGCCAGTAGACGTGGTGGAGGAGTACCTGCGCCCGGCGCGGTTGATGGAAGGCGGCCGCGTGGTGGTGAAGCCTGCGCTCTCAGAGCCGGAGTTTGTGGAGATTCCCGGCGTGGGCACCCTGGAAGCCTTCAACACCGATGGCTTGCGCAGCCTGCTCAGCACCATGAGTCACGTGCCAGACATGCGCGAAAAAACTCTGCGCTGGCCCGGCCATCGTGAGCTCGCGCTGGCGCTCCGCGAGTCCGGCTTCCTGTCGGAGGAGCCGATCAGCGCGACCGACGCCCACGGCCAGCCGGTCCAGATCATTCCACGGGAAGCCACTTCGCGCATGCTCTTTCGCGAGTGGAAGCTCGAACCCGAGGATCGCGAGTTCACCGCGATGCGCGTCACCGTGCGCGGAGCGGACAAGGTGACGGGCGCACCCCGTGAAGCCCGTTGGCAACTTTTGGACCGCGGCGATCCGGCCACGGGCACCTCTTCGATGGCGCGGACCACCGGGTACACCTGCACCGCGGCTGCAGAATTGATGCTCTCCAGGTTCTTCCTCGCGCCCGGAGTGCATCCGCCTGAGCGCTTGGGTGCCGTGCCGGAGGCGTTGGACCGCGTGCTCGCCTACTTGGCCGCGCGCGAGGTTCGCATCACACGGCACTCATAACAGAGCGTGAGCCGTCTCGCGTAAGCCCGCACGCCGGCGCACTCGTGCACGCGACGATGCTGAGCAGCGTACCTGGATTCCGTTCGGTCAAAGTCTCTGAGCTCAACTGTTTGCTCTTCGTAGACAATGCTGTTCTTCGCGGCCCCCTTGATCCGGTACCTGAGGTGGTCGCCCATCTTGAGGGCCTCGTCAATCGTGGCCGGAGCACAAGGAAACACTGCAACTCCGATACTGAAGCCGATCGGCCAGCCGTCCGCGGCGCACGTCCGTCGCGCGGACACATCGGCCAAGAATGTCCGACACCGTCTTCAGGACGCGATCTCCTTCCAAGTGTCCGAACGAATCGTTGACCGCTTTGAAATTGACGATGTCAAGGTAACCCAAGACCGTGGAATGGTGGTGGCGTGAAGCCAGCCCGATCATTTGCTGAATCAGTTTACTGCGAGCGGGAGACCTCATCCAGCTTGCGGGCAAGTTCGTCCGCGTCATGCTGCGACGGATCGCGCATTCTGGACTTGGCGGCCGAAAAAGCCTGGGCCGGTTGCCCGCTGAGAGTCCGGCCCCTAGAGCACGACGACCGTGTGCACGTTGCTGTCGTAGATCCTCGTCGGTGCTGAGCCTTGCTCGCGAACTCCCGCCTCAAGATAGATCGTTCGACCGCTCAGCACTCCTGGAACGACAAAGCTCGTGGTGGCCGCGCCCAGAACGTCGGTTCTACCCAGAGCCACGCGGTACTGCGGCACGGCCAGCTCGAAGGGTTGGCCACCAATGAAACTTGCTCCCAGGGAAGTGGAAGCTAGCAACGCGAAGAGGCTGCCCACCGGTGCAGCCGAGAGGTTGAACGCCGCGGACGATCCGGGATTTGCAGTGGCCGGCCCGCTGAGCAGCACCGAATTCATCGGTTGAGGCGGGCCGGTTTCGGAACTCATTCCCGCGTAATTCGAGGACACACTGTTCGGAAGATCCATGACGAAGCGGGTGTTCCCCGAGACCGGATCCAATTGATAGAGTCGATTTCTGCAGTAGCTGAATCCCATGTTGATCGATTCAATTCCCCAGAAGCGGCCATCATGGGAGATGCCGATTCCGTGGATGGGCCGCGCCAAGGTGACGGCCAGAGTCTGGGTGCCGGTCGCCGTGTCGACTTGAAAGAGTTGATTCCCGGCCACTCCATACAGCGCGCCATCGACATCCGCAGCAAGGTCCGTGAAGGTCGCGCCACCCGTGGCCAACAGGGTGTAGGTCTGGGTGGAGAAGTCGAGCCGGTAGAACTTCGCGCCGATCGCTCCGGCGTAGAGATATCCATCGCGCCCTTCGCCGAATCCACTCAGCCGAAGGGTAGGAAGGCTCCAGACCGAAGTACCGCGTTCGATGAATTGATCTTGAAAGCGATTTTTAGTGAGGTAGTAATTCGAGTTATCGCGCGGATCGGCAGCGATCTCCTCGTACCCTTCGTAGCCGTTGAGTCTGGAGTAGGTCCCAAGATCGGGAAGCGCGTACCACAGTCCCTGCACAGGATCGGGATTGTACGTATCCGCAAAAAAGCAGAAATCCAGACGCGTTTGGCCCAAGAGCGGCGCACTCGACAAGCTGAGAAGAATCAGGAGTGTGAGAAAATGTCGCATGGCTCCAGCGTAGCAGAGATGTTTTCGGAGCGGGCGCGGCCATCACGGCATTTTTACGTGTTCCTTCACGCTTCCCGAAGACGTACGCGACAACTCCGTGGACCCCAAGTTCCACCAGGACGTGCTCACGGTGCATTTACCGAAGTCCGAGCCGGCCAAGCCGAAGGCACGCGAGATCTCGATCCGCCAAGCTTGAGGCCTGCGCTCGAGCGGAAGCGGACGGTTCTACTGGACCGTCCGCTTCTCCCAGTTGCTGGCGCGTCCGCTCTCCATCGCCTGCAGCCAGAAAGTGCGGCCGACGAAAACACCAGGCAGAAATTTGGTGTAGGTGGCCACGCCCACCGGATTCGCGGTGCGGATCGGTCCGCTCAGAGGGGTCGTGAGGCTGCAGTAGGCGCCGTATGCGCCTTGATAGGTAAGACCGGGTCC
>CAZCXL010000318.1:0-3289 GCA_964502625.1 uncultured Planctomycetales bacterium
CCGGCGTGCTCAGGGCTGCGCTGACGGGGACCACCGTCGCCGTAGCCACCCCGGGCGCCGCCCTCGCGGTAGCGCGGGCGATCTCCACCCCGGTCACCCCCGCGGTCCCCGCGGTCCCCGCGGTCCCCGCGGCCGCCGCGGTCACCCCGGTCCCGATCACGGCCGCCGCCACGGCCGCCAGGGCCGCTGCGTGCGGGACGCTTGGCCGCTGCGATGGCGTCGGCCACTTGATCCTCAGGCAGCATGGCCACCCGACGACTCGCCCGGATCTTGCCGGTCTTCGGATCCACCTCGACCACGACGACTTCGATCTCGTCGCCTTCGACGCAGACGCTCTCGACCGTGTCGACGCGGCCCATGTCCAGTTCGGAGATGTGCACCATCGCCTCTTGGCCGCCACCCAGATCCACGAAGCAACCGAAATCTTTCACCGAACTGACGCGCGCCGTGAAGCGCTCGCCCGCGGAGATGACCTTGGTCTGCTGCTGAATCCGGTTGATGCAAGCCTCGACCTTCTCCCAGGGAGTGCCGCTGACTTGAATCGTGCCTTCTTCGTCGAGCACGGCGATGGTGACGCCGTAGGTCTCTTGCAGCTCGCGGATGTTCGCGCCCTTGGGTCCGATCAGGAAGCCGATCTTCTCGGCCGGGATCTTGATGGACTTGTTGATCGGCGCGTAGGGAGACAGATGCTCACGCGGCGCAGCGAGCGCCTCGTTCATCTTGCCCAGAATGTGCAGACGGCCTTCGCGCGCCTGCGACAGCGCGGCTTCCATGATCTCGGGCTTGAGGCCCTTGACCTTGATGTCCATCTGCAACGCGGTGATTCCGGCCTTGGTGCCTGCGACCTTGAAGTCCATGTCGCCGTGGTGATCTTCGGAGCCGAGGATGTCCGAGATGACTGCCCAGCGTTCGCCGTCCACGATCAAGCCCATGGCGATGCCCGCCACGGGAGACTTGACCGGCACGCCGGCGTCCATCAGGGCGATGCAACCGCCGCAGACCGAAGCCATCGAGGACGAGCCGTTCGACTCGGTGATCTCGGAGACCACGCGAATCGTGTAGGCGAAGTCCGCGTAGTCCGGCAGAACCGCGCGAATCGCGCGCTCGGCCAGGGCTCCGTGCCCGATTTCACGCCGCGAGGTGCCGCGCAGCGGCTTGGCCTCGCCCGTGGAGTAGGGCGGGAAGTTGTAGTGGAGCATGAAGCGGTTCTTGCGCCGCTGAGCCCGCAGTCCGTCTAGGAACTGCTCGTCGTCGGCGGAACCGAGCGTCGCGGTCACGATCGCTTGGGTCTCGCCACGCGTGAACAGCGCGGAGCCGTGGGTGCGCGGCAGCAAGCCGGCTTCAATCTCGATCGGACGCACGGTGCGCAGATCGCGACCGTCCACGCGCTGACCTTCCATGGTCATGATGCGCTCGATGTCGTTCAGCACGGCCTCGGCGCCCTTGCGCACTTTGTCCTGTGCAGACTTTGCGGCTTCGTCATCGCCGGCCGGCGCCATTTCGGCCACGCACTTCTTGGTGAAGTCCGCGATCGCCGAGTAGCGCTCGTGCTTGCCGGTGGTGAGCAGCATCTTGCGGATCGCGGCTTCGCCGTAGCGCGCGCGCACCGCAGCCGGAGTCTCGACGTCTTTGGCCGGGACGACGGGCGCGACCTTCGGCTTGCCGCACTGGACGACAAGTTCCTTGATCATGCCGATGATCTCGCGGCAGACTTCGTGGCCTGCGGCGAGCACCTTGACGACTTCTGCGTCCGGCAACTCACGCGCACCGGCCTCAACCATGCACACCGCGTCTTGCGTGGCGGACATGATCAGGTCGAGCCGGTTGGACGGATCCTCGAGGATCGACCAGGTCGGATTGATGATCACGTTGCCGTCGATCCAACCCAACCGGACGGCGGCCATCGGGCCGTCGCACGGGATGTTGGACAGCGCGAGCGCGGCCATCGAGGCGATCATGGCGAGCACTTCGGGCTCGTTCTCCTGGTCGTAGGAGAGCACCATGTTGTTGATCTGCACCTCGCTGCGGAATCCGTCCACGAACATGGGGCGGACGGAACGGTCGGTGAGACGGCAGGCGAGGATTTCCCGGGTGTCCGGGCGTCCTTCGCGTTTGAAGAAGCCGCCCGGAATCTTGCCGGCGGCGTAGGTTTTCTCACGGTATTCGACCGTGAGCGGGAAGAAGGGCAGCACTTTGAGGCCGCCGTCGGTGACTGCAGAGATGACTGCAGTTTCTCCGTAAGACACGAGCACGGACGCCGAGGCTTGCTTGGCGATCCAGCCCGTTTCGATGGTTAGGGTGCGTCCTGCGATCTCCCGAGAGACCGAGCGCACGTTTTTGTTCTTTGAGATTGTCATTTCGCTTGTACCGCGAGGTTGTGATCCGCGTGTTGTTGTTGCGCGTGAATCGGTGTGCCCAAGACGGGCACGAAAGAGTGGGTGCGTGGAGCGCGCCAGAAGGGCGCGCTCGATACGGACCAGCCGGAGGGCAGAAGTGCCAGCCGGAGAGTTCCGTACGCTCCGAGCTCAACCACGCAGGTTGAGTCGATCCACGATCGCCGAATAACGTCCCGCATCCGTGTTCTTCAGGTAGCGAAGAAGACGCGCGCGACGGGAGACCTGACTGAGCAGGCCGCGCCGGGTTCCGTTGTCCTTGGGGTGGTCCGCAAGGTGCTTGGTGAGTTCTGCGACGCTTTCCGTGAGGAGAGCGATTTGAACTTCAGCAGAGCCAGAGTCATTCGCGCTGCGCGCGAACTCTTGGACGATTTCAGCTTTACGTTGAGTAGGGACGGGCATGGTTGACTGCTGGCCGGCCATTCGGACTTCCCAGTGGGAAGCCACTACGCCCAAATCCCCGAGCAGGCCCTCCGGGAAATGGGACGCAAGAGTATAGCGACCGGGCGGAGCCCAGTCCACTCGCCACTGCCACGACCCACTCTAGAAGTTGAGGGCCGGTCCCAGAATCGAGCGGGCGAAATCGGTGGCGTCGCGGCGCAATTGCGTCCAGAAGAAGCCGATTTCCACGAAGCCGCCCGGCATGCGATAGGCCTCGACGAAGGCGCGCCAACTCGCGCCCGGAGTGCTGTCGAGGGGAGGCGAGCCCACCCCGGACGCCGCCGTGGCCTTGAGGGTGGGAAGAGTGACGGATCCTCCGAGACCGGCGCTGGCAGGAACCCAAACGTTCCAGATGTTCGGAGGCACCGCGTTATCGCGGATCACCACGCGGTAGTAGCCCGCACCTGCTGCAAGCGTGGAAGTGAAGGAACGCGTGAAGGGATAACTCGCGCCGG
>CAZCXL010000319.1:0-3275 GCA_964502625.1 uncultured Planctomycetales bacterium
CGTTTTCCGGGGCGCGAATCCAGGGGTTGAAGTCGAAGCGGATGGCGGCCGTGTTCTGAATCTTTGTGCCGTGCCAGGAATATTTCGGCTCGACGGCAAACGACACCCATCCTTCGCCTTCCGGCGGATTGACGTTCGGCGCAACTTCGACCAGATCCAGTCCCGCTTGCTCCGCGATCTCCAGGGCGGCGCCAATCTCGCGCACTCCGATTTGCTCCCCAGCGGGTCCGATCACGAAGACCTCTCGCGAACGAATCCGGCGATTGACGCGGTACTTCTCTTTCTCGGGCGGCGGACCGCGACGCGGTCCACGTAGCAGCGGGCCACGCGGCGGAGGGGAACCGGTGCCGGTGGTCGGCGTCGGAGTGTTCGGTGCGGGTGTTTTTTCGTCCATTCGGTCAGATCGGGCTGCCTAGCACGGAGACTCCGAGCTCGGCGAGTTGGCGTTCGTCGGCGGGCCCCGGCGCTCCGGTGAGCAGGCAGGCGGACGACGCCGTTTTCGGGAATGCAATCATCTCGCGGATCGATTCGGCGCCCGCGAGCAACATGTACAGGCGGTCAAGTCCGATGGCAAATCCGCCATGCGGAGGCGCTCCATAGCGGAAGGCGTCGAGCAAGAAAGAGAACTTATGTTGCGCCTCTTCGGCGGAGAGCCCGAGGCAGCGGAACATCGTCTCTTGCAAGGCGCTGTCGTGAATGCGGATGGAACCGGATCCGAGTTCGACCCCGTTCCACACGAGGTCATAGGCGCGGGAGCGCACGCCTTCGTGCTCGCCGCGCTGCAATTTCTCAATGTCTTCAGTGACCGGCGCGGTGAAGGGATGGTGCGCGGGCACCCAATTCCCTTCTTCGGTGCGCTCGAAGGACGGAAACTCGGTGATCCAAAGCAGTCGGTCGGTCGTTGAGATTAGGTTCAGAAGAGCGCCGGCCTTGCGGCGAACGGCGTCCAATGCTCCGCGCGCGCGCTGCGGCTGATCGGCGACCACGACGAGTGCGTCACCCGCTTGAGCGCCTGCGGCCTTGAGCAAGGCGCCACCAGACGCACCTACGAGGAATCGCGCGAGCGGACCCGTGGGCGCGCCGTCCTCCCCGATCTTGCACCAGGCGAGGCCCCCAGCGCCGGCGTCTTTGGCGGACTGTTCCAGAGTCTCCATCTGCTTGCGCTGCAACCCAGCTCCCCCGCCCGGCAAGCGGATGCCGCGCACCCAGCCGCCGCCCGCGAGCGCGTCGTCGAAGACCTTGAAGCCCAAGGCCGCTCCCGCTCCGGCGAGATCCACGACCTCGAGTGGATTGCGCAAGTCAGGCTTGTCACTCGAGAAGCGCCGCATGGATTCTTCCCACGACATGCGCTCCAGCGGCAACTGCAACTCGGTTCCGCGCGTCTCGCGGAACACCGCGGCCACAACGTTCTCCACCACCGCCTGAATGTCGGCCTCATCCACGAAGGACATTTCCAAATCGAGTTGGGTGAACTCCGGCTGGCGGTCGGCGCGAAGGTCTTCGTCGCGCAGACAACGTGCGATCTGGAAGTAGCGGTCCAGACCTCCCACCATGCAGAGTTGTTTGAACAACTGCGGCGATTGCGGAAGTGCAAACCAGGTACCGGGTTTGACGCGGCTGGGCACCAGGTAGTCCCGCGCTCCCTCGGGGGTAGAGCGCGTGAGCAGCGGAGTTTCGATCTCCGCGAAGCCTTGCGCGACCAGAGTGCTGCGAATGGCGTGGTTGGCCCGCGTGCGCAGGAGCATCCTCTCTTGCATGACGGGTCTGCGGAGGTCGAGATACCGGAAACGCAGCCGGAGGTCTTCGGGAACGTCCAACTCGTCGTGAATTTCGAAGGGCAGTCGGATCGCGCGATTGAGCACGGTCACTTCCGTGGGCACGACTTCGACCTCGCCGGTCGGACGCTCGGCGTTAGTCAAACCCTCGCCGCGTAGCCGGACGGTCCCGCGGACTTGAATGACGTCTTCGGGGTGCAGATCGCGCAGCGCTTCATGTACCGCAGCGGACGCGGATTCATCTGCCACTAATTGGACGATTCCCCAGCGGTCCCGCAGATCCACGAAACGCACGTTGCCGTGGCCGCGACGGTTGGCCACCCAACCGGCAAGAGTGACGCCCTGATCAGCATGAAGGGCGCGCAACTCCCCGCACCCGTGGCTGCGCCACGCGGCGGCGAGCGACCCACTCATACGCTGCGGCGGGCGATCTTTTCGCGCATGAGGGCGCGTCGCAGAGCGACGACGGCACGGGCGTGATCCATCTCAGAAGCGCTGGCCTGGAGCCGGGTGCGCGCACGCTCTGCGGCCTGTGCCGCGCGTTCGAGATCGATCTGCGCCGGATCTTCAGCGGAACGAGTCAAGACCGTGACCACGTTGTCGCGGACTTCGGCGAACCCGTCGTGAATCAAATACTCCAATTTCCGACCGTCGGGCGTGCGCGCAGTCAGTAGACCGCTTTCGGTCAGCGCCACCAAGGGCGCGTGACGCGGCAGGACTCCGAAGGAGCCACCTTCGCCCGGCACCCGTACCGACACCACTTGCGTCTCGAGGACGGAGCCCTCGGGCGAAACGATGCGTAGAGTCAGGGTGCTGGCGCTCATGGAGTGATCTCCCCGATTCTACATCTTTTTGGCACGCTCGACCGCCTCGTCGATGCCGCCCACCATGTAGAACGCTTGCTCCGGCAGAGCATCGTGCTTGCCTTCCAGAATCTCGCGGAAGGATCGCACGGTTTCTTCCCGAGGCACGAAACGCCCGACGGCGCCCGTGAACTGTTCGGCGACGAAGAAGGGCTGCGAGAGGAAACGCTGCAGCCGACGCGCGCGGTGCACGATCAGCTTGTCTTCGTTGGAGAGTTCCTCCATGCCCAAGATCGCGATGATATCCTTGAGGTCCGCGTAGCGTTGCAGCACGCGTTGGACCTCGGTAGCCACTCGATAGTGCTCCGCGCCGACGATTTGCGGGTCCAGCATGCGCGATGTGGACTTGAGCGGGTGCACCGCAGGGTAGATGCCCAACTCGGTGATGGCACGGTCGAGCAGAATGGTGGAGTCCAGGTGCGCGAAGGTCGCCACCGGCGCCGGGTCGGTGAAGTCGTCGGCAGGCACGTAGACGGCTTGCATCGAAGTGACCGAGCCCTTCTTGGTGGAAGTGATGCGCTCTTGCAGCGCACCCATCTCCGAGCCGAGCGTCGGTTGATATCCGACTGCGGAAGGAATGCGTCCGAGCAGCGCGGAGACTTCAGAGCCGGCCTGCACGAAGCGGAAAATGTTGTCC
>CAZCXL010000320.1:0-3263 GCA_964502625.1 uncultured Planctomycetales bacterium
TGAGAAGGCCGGCAAGGTGCAGCCGGGACAAAACTGGCTGAAGCGCGTCGTTGCCGAGATGGGCGGCAAAGACTTCATCTTCGTGGACGAAGACGCGCAACTCGACGAAGCGGCGCGTGGCGTGCACGCGGCGGCCTTCGGCCTTCAGGGCCAGAAGTGCTCGGCCTGCTCGCGCTTGATCTTGCACTCCAAGATCAAGGATGCCTTCATGGAGCGCTTTCTGCCCCTGGTCGAGGCGACTTCGATCGGCCACACGGCCCAGCGCAACCATTGGCTCGGGCCGATGATCCACGAGCGCGCCATGAACGACACCCTCAAAGCGATCGCCACCGCGAAAACGGAGGGCAACACCCTGGTGGCCGGCGGCGCGCGCGCAGAGGGCGAAGGCTGGTTCTTACAGCCGACCGTGCTCACGGGCGTGAGCCGCAACGACTTCATCTGGAAAAACGAATTGTTCGCTCCGGTGCTCGGAGTGCATGAAGTTGCTTCCTTCGAGGAAGGAATTAACGCCGCCAACGACACGATTTTTGGTCTCACCGGCGCCTACTACGGCGCCGATGAGAAAAAGATCCAGCACGCGCAGCGCGAGTTGCACTGCGGCAATCTTTACATCAATCGCAAGTGCACCGGAGCCTTGGTGGGAGCCCACCCCTTCGGCGGCTTCAACATGTCGGGCACCGATTCCAAAGCCGGCGGCCGCGACTACCTGCTGCTCTTCCTGCAAGCCAAGACCATCTCGCGGAGACGCTAGGCGAGCCGCATGAGCGGCGATCCGGTGAGCGACAAACAGCGGAGCCGACGCGTGGAGCCGGTCGTGGAGGACGGCCCGTCGGGGAAAGTTCGTGAGGACGGAGAATCCACTCGGCGCGGCCTGGCGGTTTGGCTCGCGCTCGGTCCCGTTCTCTCCGCCGCAGGTTTCCTCGGCTGGCTCCGCCTGATTGCGGGGCTACGGCCGGCCTTCGAACACGAGTTTTCCCTTGGCGCTCTCGCCATGGACACGGGACTCGTGCTCCAGTTCGCGCTCTCGCACTCCTTGCTGGCGCGCGGCTTTGGACGGCGACTGCTGAATCGGCCATTCGGTCCGGCGGCGGAGCGCCCGCTCTACGTATTGGTGTCCGGGCTCTCTTTGTGCTTGCTGGTGCTTGCCTGGCAGTCTTCCGGTCCGTTGATTTGGGAATGGAGCGGAGGTGCGCGCGTCATTCCCTGGCTCGTGCAACTCAGTGGCCTGGCCCTGGTTGGGTGGAGCGCAGTCGTGATTGGCACAGGAGGGATTCTGGGACTCCCGCACCTCCGCGCGATCGAGAGCGGCGGCCCGGATCCCCAAACCGAATTCACGGCGCTCCCGCCGTACGCATTCATCCGTCAACCGGTGAACGCCGGACTCTTGCTCTTGCTCTTGGGCATGCCGACGGTCACCGCCGACCTGTTGCTGATGGGGCTTTCCTTCACCATTTGGATCTTGCTCGCGGCCCCCTACGAGGAGCGCGATCTCGAGATCGAATTCGAAGGCTACACTTCCTATCGCGAACGCACTCCGCGCTGGTTCCCGCGCAGAAGCGGTAAGGAACGATGAGCCGCGCGTCCGCGGCCTTACTGCGCGAACTGCGCGCGGCAGTGGGAGCCGGGGCAGTGCTTGAGGATCCGGGAAGCCTGCTCGCCTATGAGTCCGACGCGCTCACGCTGTTTCGCTGCCAACCCAGCGCGGTAGTCCTGCCCACCAGTGCAGAGCAAGTCCAAGCCTGCGTGCGCGCGCTGCAGCGCGCGGGCGTGCCCTTCACTGCGCGCGGAGCAGGCACGGGTCTTTCCGGCGGCGCATTAGTGCCCGCGGGCGGAGTCGTGATTGCGATGGCCCGAATGAACCGGATCTTGTCTTTGGATGCCGGACGGCGCGTTGCGCACGTGCAGCCGGGAGTCGTGAACGCGGATCTGTCGCGCGCAGCGGCGCCGCATGGTCTGCGCTACGCGCCTGACCCCGCGAGCCAAAGCGTTAGCACCCTCGGCGGCAACATCGCCGAGAACGCCGGCGGCCCGATGTGTTTCCTGCACGGCACCACCGGCCCCCACGTGCACGCACTCGAGGTAGTTCTCGCCGACGGCCGTCTGCAACATTGGGGATCCACGACTGCCGCTGCAGAGGCCTTGGACCTGCGGGGATTCTGCGTGGGATCGGAGGGCACGGTCGGCATCGTGGTGTCCGCCACCTTGCGCCTGATTCCCTTGCCGGAGAAAGTCGTCACTCTGCTCGCCGCGTTCGATTCGATCGGCACCGCCTGCGAAGCGGTATCCGCAATCGTTGCTTCAGGCTTACGTCCGGTCGCGCTCGAGGTCATGGATCAGCGCGCAATTCGCGCGGTCGAGTCTTCGAATTACCGCTCAGGCTTACCCCTGGACGCTGGCGCCGTGCTCATCGTGGAGATGGAAGGACCGGCCGCGCGCGTTCCCGCAGAAGCCGGGGAAGCTGAGCGTCTGCTGCGCGCGCACGCCCCGTTACGCGTGGAGCGCGCCGACGACCCGGCACAACGCATTGCGATCTGGAAGGGCCGCAAGGGCGCAGGCGGCGCACTTGGGCGTCTCGGACCGGATTCGTACGTGATGGACGGAGTGGTTCCGCGCTCAAGACTCGCTGAGGTGATGCGCTTCGTGGAAGAGGTCGAACTGGACAGCGGTTTGCCGGTAGCCAATCTTTTCCATGCGGGCGATGGCAACATTCACCCCCATTTTTCCTATGACGCACGCGAGCCGCTGCAGGTGGAGGCAGTGGAGCGCGCCGGCGCGCGCATTCTGCGCAAATGCTTGGAGCGCGGCGGCTCACTCTCCGGTGAACACGGAATTGGGTTGGAGAAGCAGCATCTCATGGCCGAGCAATTCGGAGCGGCTGAGTTGGCGTTGATGGAGCGCGTCCGGCGCGTTTTCGATCCGCAAGTCCTCCTCAATCCTGGCAAAGGGCTACCCATGCGGCGCGGCTGCGCCGAAGCCTTCCACCGCCACGGGAAAATCGCTTCGTGAATCCCCCCCCCTTCGCATCCGAAGTCTCTGCGGCGCGTGAGTTTCTGCGCGCGGCAGCGGCGGACGGCGCCTCGGTAGCGCCCTGCGGACGGCGGACCCGGATGGCCCGTCATCGTCCCAAAGCAAAACCCACGCATTGGCTGGATTGCACGGGCTTCCGCGGGCTGCTCTGGCTCGACGCCGAGGATCAATGCTGCGAGGTCGGCGCAGGTACGGCTCCCGCAGCCTTGGCCGCGGAGCTAGCCCCTCATCGACTG
>CAZCXL010000321.1:0-3257 GCA_964502625.1 uncultured Planctomycetales bacterium
TTCTGGGATAAAACCAGGCAGGAGCTGAGCATTGCCGCCAGTTCCAGGGAATGGGTGATCGTGCGACCGGGGGCGCTCACGCACGGAGCTCCGCGCGGCTCCGTGCGCCACGGCCGTGGCGTAGGGAACTATTTGTGGACGGTCCGCGTCGCACGCGCCGACGTGGCGCGATTCATGCTTGATCAACTCACGTCCAACGCTTACTTGCGCACGGCCGTGGGCATCGCCGCGTAGCAGGCCGCGATTCCGGCTACCACTTCTTCGCGTTGCGCACGGGTGACGCCGGGGTAGATCGGCAGCGCCAGCACCTCCGCCGAAGCGCGTTCGGTATGCGGCAAATCGCCGCGCTTTCCGCCGAGCGCTGCAAAACACGGCTGCAGATGCAGGCCCAGCGGATAATAGACCGCACAGCCGACCTTGCGTTCACCCAGGAAAGCGCGCAATGCGTCGCGCTCACGGAGTCGGATGACGTACTGGTGAACCGCGTGCCCGGGAGTGATTTCCGGCAGCGTGATCGGTCCGCCTTGCTCGGCGCTCAGGCCGGCTTCGTGGAAAAGATGCGCGTAGTGCTCGGCGCCGACGCGGCGCGCCGCATTGAACTCGACCAGGCGCGGCAAATGCTGAAGCAATCCCGCGGCCTGCAACGAATCCATGCGAAAGTTGAATCCCACTTCGTCATGGTGGTACTGACGCCCGCCGCCGTGCTCGCGCAGGCGCTTCATGCGCTCGGCGCGCGCCTCATCTTCACTGGTGACGAAGCCGGCGTCGCCTGGGGCGCCGAGATTCTTGGTCGGAAAGCAGGACCAGCCCGCAGCTTCACCGAATGCGCCAACCACATAGGCCGGGTGCGCGGTACCGATCGCCTGCGCGGCGTCTTCGACGATGGCCAGGCGCCGACCCGCGGCGGCATCCACCGCAGCGCGAATCGCGGGCAACTCCGCAGCGCGTCCGTAGAGGTGCACCGGAAGCACGGCCTTGGTGCGCGGCGTGACCTTGGCAGCAGCGGAGCGCGGATCCAGGCAGTAGGTGGCCGGATCCACGTCGGCGAAGACCGGTGTCGCGCCGGTGCGCGCCACGGCTCCCGCGCTAGCGAAGAAAGTGAAGGCGGGCACGATCACTTCATCGCCGGGGCCAACGTCGAGCGCGCGCAGGCAGAGCACGAGCGCATCCGAGCCATTGCTGCAGCCAAGCGCGTAGCGCACGCCGAGCAATGCGCGCAAGGCCGCCTCGAGTTCCCGCACCTCGGGACCATTGACGAAGCCGCCATGCTCCAGAATCCGCGCCCAACGCGCGAGCAAGGAGAGACGGGTAGCTTCGTCGAGGTTGTAATGAATGTCGAAGAAGGGGACGGGCATGGCAGCGCTTGGATTCTATTCCAGCGGAGGGGTGGATTGCCTGATACGATGGTCCTGCTTGAGAAGATGGATCTAGTCACCATCTACGCGGGAGCGCCCTGGCGCGTCGCTCTCATCGAAGCCGAGTTGGCGGCGGAGGGAGTGCCGTGCTTCGTTCCGGATCGGTTGACCAAGACTCTGGATCCTTTCATCACGGGATCCAACGCGCTCGACCTCCGACTCGAAGTTCCGGAGAACTTCGCGGCCGACGCGCGAGCGATCCTGGCCGCCTGGGAAGCAGAAACCGAGAACACTCCGCCGGAAGATCCTGCCGAGGCGCGCGCCCGAGAGGTGGCCAAGATGGGCATGCGCATTCGCTGGGCTGCGTTGTTCTGGATCACCAGTCCGTTCGCTCTCTACTACGCGCTCCCCTATCTTCGCGCTGTTGCGGCTTTGGGATGCAAACCGCGCGGGCACCGTCTGACCATCGCGGCCATGCCGCTCGCGCTGCTGATGTGCATCTTGGGGATCATTCTTCTGACGACCTGAGCGCGTCACCGCTTTCTGAATGTTTCCTTAATTGACAGATTCCAAAGTTTTCTTCCGACTTCAGAGTCGCCTCAGGTTCGAGGGATACGGTTGATCGTGACGAGGGCCATTCCGGCTCTCCCGCAACTCAACATGACCACCCTCAAGCTGATCTTGATCACTGCCGCGGCTCTGTCCGTCGGCGCAACTGCCATGCTCATGGTGCCGGGAACGGACACCACTGCGCGGGCGCTCAAAGTCGCCGGCCACATCGACGTGGACGCCGAGTACTGGGAAGCCGTCGCCAAGATCGCCAACCAACCCGGCAACCACGCCGCGCTGCTCCAGACCGCGAGCGACGAGCGCGACGAAGGCCACGAGCTGATCGACGATCAATTCGAAGCCCGCAATCAAGTAATCGCCGTCCTCGGCAACGCGATCTACCAGCCGAATTTGCAGCCGAACGAGTTCTCCTCGACCGTCACCAACAGCTACTTTCCGCTGACCGTGGGATTGACCTACACCTACCGAAAGGTCGTCGGCACTGACGTAGAGGAGATCGTGGTGACCACTGATCCCGGCAGCAAGAACGTCAACGGCATTGATTGCGCGATCGTGCGCGACACCGTGCGCCTGAACGGCAGTCTGATCGAAGACACCTTCGACTGGTACGCTCAGCGCAACGACGGCAGCGTCTGGTACCTGGGCGAGATCTCCTTCTCCTTCGACGAAGACGGGTTCGTCGAGAGCATCGATGGAAGTTGGCGCTACGGCGTGGACCAAGCCCTGCCGGGCATCGTCATGCTGGCCAATCCGCAAGTGGGCGACGCCTACCGTCAGGAGTACCTGATCGGCGAAGCCGAAGACGTCGCGCGCGTCATCGCCGTCGGCGTGTCGGTGACCGTGGCGGCGGGAACCTTCCACAACTGCATCGTCACCCAGGACTGGGTGCCGCTCGATCCGGACGGCAATGAGCACAAGTACTACGCCCCCGGTGTCGGCATGGTGCTGGAAGTGGATCCGGATAACGGAGAGCGCACAGAGTTGATCAGCATCCAGTAACCTTCAGGGACATGACACGCATCCTCCTGGTCGAAGACGAGCCCGCGCTCGCCCGCTCGATCATGATCGGGCTGCAAGACGAGGACTACCTCGTGGACCACGCACGCGACGGCGAAGAAGCCCTGTGGCTCGCCGAAACCGGGCATCACGATGCGGTAGTCCTCGACCTGCGGATTCCGAAGGTGGATGGATGGGCCGTCTGCCTCAAGCTTCGTGGACGCGGTTCCCGCGTGCCGATCTTGATGCTGACGGCCTGTGACACTCCGGAGGACGTCGTGCGCGGGCTCGACGCCGGCGCGGACGACTACGTAACCAAGCCCTTTGCCTGGCCGG
>CAZCXL010000322.1:0-3253 GCA_964502625.1 uncultured Planctomycetales bacterium
GCAATAAAGTCGCGGCCATGCGCGATCTCGCCGAGCACTTTGCGCGCGGCGCGATTCGGCCAGCCTCGCTCGCGCGACGCGCGGACGAGGAAGTCATCGGCGCGCTGACGGAGGTTCGCGGCATCGGCGTCTGGACCGCGCAGATGTACTTGATGTTCAAACTCGGCCGCCCCGACGTGATGCCGACGACCGATCTCGGCGTGCAAGAAGGAGCGCGGCGGATCTACCGCTTGGCGAAGCGTCCGGGCCCGAAAGAACTCGAGCGCATTGGCGCCGCGTGGGCACCGATGCGCTCGGTGGGAGCCTGGGCGTGTTGGCGCGCGGTAGACGATCCGGACGCTGCCCAAGACTGGTGAACGATTAGGTGTTCGCCGTGACCGGTTCGAGGCCGTAGGAATCCTGCGTTTCGCGCGGGATGAACTCCCCGAGGTAGTCGAACTGCATCGACTCCTTGATCAAGTTCCGCGCAATCACCAGGCGCTGCACTTGGTTGGTGCCCTCGTAGATCTGCAAGATCTTGGAGTCGCGGAAGAACTTGGCGATCGGGTAGTCCTCCATGAAGCCGTAGCCGCCGAAGACTTGCACGGCGTCGGTGGCGACCTTCACGGCGACGTCAGTCGCGAAGCACTTGGCCATGGCGGCCTGCTTGGTGATGCTGGCGCCCGCATCCGCGCCGGCGGCGGCGGAATAAACCAACCAGCGCGCGGCTTCGGTTTGCATCGCCATGTCGGCGAGCATGGCCTGCACCATTTGGAAGGAGGAAATGGGCGCACCGAATTGTTTGCGGCGCCCGGCGTAGGTGACGGCCAATTCCAGTGCGCCGGCCGCGGTGCCGACGGCTTGCGCGGCCACTCCGGGGCGCGCGAGGTCGAGCGTCATCATGGAGTGCTTGAATCCGAGGCCGGGAACGCCGCCGAGCAGGCGGTCGTCGCCCAACTCAACGCCGTCGTATTCGGTCTCAACCACCGGCACCATGCGGATGCCCATCTTGTCTTCCACTTTCTTGATGCGGAAGCCCTTGTCCTTGTTCTCGACGATGAATGCGCTGATGCGCCGGGATTTCGATTCCGGATCCGTCACCGCGAAGCAGGTGATGATGTCTGCGCGCGAGCCGTTGGTGGTCCACTTCTTCTCGCCGTGGATCTTCCAACCGCCGGGGACCTTGATGCCGCGCACGGACAGGCCGCCGGCATCCGAACCTGCGAATTTTTCAGACAGCGCGAAGGCGCAGGCGGCGTCGCCGCGCGCCACGCGGGGCAAGTACTTCTTCTTCTGCTCGGGAGTTCCGCCGACGATGATCGGGAAGGACCCCAGGGCATTCACCGCGAAGGCCACGCCGAAGGCCGGATCGGCCTTCGAAAATTCTTCCACGACCATGCACAGCGCGAGTACGCCGTCGGCAGTGCCGCCGAACTCCTTCGGAATCCAGATGCCGAGCATGCCGGCCTCCGCGGCGGCCGTGAATGCATCCTCGTTGAAGGAAGAAGCCTTGTCGTGACGCGCGGCCTGCGGCAACAGGTGTTTGCGCGCGATCTCATTGGCTTTGTCCCGCCATGCGAGCTGGCGGTCCGTGAACTGGATGTTGAAGGTGGCGCTGGGCATGGGAGAGAGCGGTAGTTTAGGGGATCAGGCACTTCCTCGCTGCCCTCCTTCTCTTGCTGCTCCCCAACTGCGGGAGCGGGAAAGACGCCTTTGCCATCATTTCCGTGGCGCCGGGTGTGACCATCGCAGGCCGGGATTTTTCCTATCGCATCGTCGTGGCTCACTCCGATGGCGCCGTTTCCTTCACCCTCTTGCACGGACCTCCCGGCATGACGATGGACGGTTCCGGCCGACTGAGTTGGTCGCCGGAATACGCCGATCTTGGCGCATATGAAGTGCGTGTGGAAGCGCGCGATGCGAGCGCAGTCTTGCGACAGATCTGGACCTTGCGCGTCAGTCAAGGCGTGTTGCTGGGCACCGCGCTTTCGCCGCGGCGCCACACCCTGGGGTCCACGGCGGCGGATTTCGTCAACCACTACGCAGGGCATGATCCTTGGGGCCAGGTGATCGCCTTCCACATGAGTTGGCGTGGGGCGGCCAGCGGCGCGATTCCGGACACCGCGCGTTCCGCCATGCTTGCCGCGCAGACCTACGGCTTCTTCCCGGCGATCGGCTTCGGCTGGGCCGACGGCAGCGGCGTTCCCGACCTGACGAGCTCGAGCGACCCTTTCAACAACTCCTGGTCCAATCTCGAGACGCGGGTGTTGTTCAAGAGCATGGTGGAGCAATTCGCGCGGGAGTTTCATCCGCCAGTGCTTTTCCTCGGCAATGAAACCAACGTCTACTATCTTTCCCATTCTCCGGCCGAATGGAACAATTGGATGAGCGAGTTGGCCGCTTGCTACGCGGCCATCAAGGCCGCGAGCCCGGGCACGGTGGTGCACACGGTCTTCCAGTACGAGCGCCTCAAGGGCCTGGGTGCCAGCGCGGGTTGGTCCGATCCCGAGCAACTGCACCTGATCTCCGAACTCACGCCGGGAGTTCACGCCGACGCGCTCGGCCTCACCAGTTATCCGTTCCTGGAGTTCGCGACTCCCACAGCGATTCCCACCGACTACTACGACGCGGTTGGCGCACGTTGGAGTGAGCTCGTCATCTTCACGGAGATCGGCTGGCTTGCCGCACCTTCGCCGCCCTACCCGGGCAGCGAGTCGGATCAAGCCGCATTCGTGGATCTGTTCTTCGACCGGACCCAGTCACTGACGCTTGGCTACGTTGCCTGGCTGTTCCTGCACGACTGGGATCAGGAGGCGCTCATTCCTTCGATTGCGGGGGTGGGCTTGCGCAGCAACAGCGGGTTGACGGTGCGCACGTCGGACATGGCGTGGCGGGCGGCGGTGTCCCTGCGTGAGTGAATTCGCCTAGGATGCCGGACATGCGCGCTCTCTCGTTCGCCCTCCTGTTCTGCTTGGCTCTCGGTTGTTCGCGTGTGGAGCAGCAGGAACCGGCAGCGCCTCCGGTAGTGGCTTCGCCGTGGATCGCGCTGTTCAACGGCAAGGATTTGGATGGCTGGAAGATCAAGATCCGCGGACAGGAGTTGGGAGTGGATCCGTTGCACACCTTCCGCGTCGAAAAAGGAGTGCTGCGCGCCTGCTACGACCGCTATGAACAGTTTGATGGGCGCTTCGGCCACATTTTCCATGAGATGCCGTGGTCTCATTACCGCTTGCGCGTGGAGTACCGCTTCGTCGGCGAGCAGACTCCGGGCGGT
>CAZCXL010000323.1:0-3216 GCA_964502625.1 uncultured Planctomycetales bacterium
GCGCGCGCGACGTCAAGAACTTGGGTGGCAAGATCGCCCATGGCGCGCAGATGTTAGGGCCGCACTCGCTTCATTTCGATCCACATCACCTCGATCGCGCCCACGGCGCGCTCTGCGGTCATGGTGTAGGTCCAGGAGGCCGCGTTAAGCAAGTGCGTGCGGTGCGTGTAGCCGATGGGCTCGCCCGTCTCCCAGTCCGGTCAGGTCCCGCGCATCGTGAGGGTGGAGGAAGCCGCGTCCCAGGTGCCGCGCGTCTCCAATTTGCGGTCTGGGTCTGAGGAATCGGTCCAGATCTCCACAAACTCCTTGCTGGCGGCATCCCATCGCTGCGCGGACTGACCGGTGAATCCACCATTCCAGTCGGAGTGGAAATTCCAACTCAGGCCACCGTCCGTTTCGTGGACGTGGTATTGCGCAGAATAGCCGGTGGCATCGCCCGCGAGACGGTGGATGCCGGACCAATTGCCGAGCATGGGATGCAGCGGCGCGAGCTGGTCGCCGGAGCAGGCGGCGAGCAGGGTTGCGGCAGCGGCGCAGCCGAGAAGGCGGATCAACATGAGGAAAGGATATCGTGTTGCCACCAGCCATGAACCTCGCCGTCACCTTCGTTGCCGCCTACAAACCCCACGCCGGCAAGGATCATGAGTTGCTCGCGCTGGTGCGCAGGCACGTTCCGGCGTTGCGGAGTGAGGGTTTGATCACCGATCACCCCTCGCTGCTGCTCAAGGCCGCCGACGGCACACTGATCGAGATTGCTTCTTGGAAGAGCGAGGATCACTCACGCTCGGCGAACACCAATCCAGTGGTTCAAGAAATTTGGCAGGCCTTCGCGCGTTGCTGTGATTTCCGTGCTTTGAAAGATCTGCCCGAGACCCAGGAACTCTTTGCGCACTTCGAGCGCATCGAAGGAGTCGTGCGCTAGGTGCTGCGCCGCGCCTCTCAATGGTTTCTGACCGGGCTCAGCATCGTGCTCCCGGTGGCGCTGACGGCTTACGCGGTGTGGTGGGTGCTGTCCACCATCGAGCAATTCTTTCACTGGTTGTGGAAGCTCACGTTGCCCGATGATTGGTATTCCACGGGCTTCGGCATCTTGCTCGGCGCGGTGTTCATCTGTGCGGTGGGGGTGGTGGCCGGCGCGTGGCTGGGCCGTTTTCTGCTCGGCGCGCTCGAGCGCGTGCTCAAGCGCATTCCGCTGGTGAAGACCATCTACGGCTCGGTGCGCGACCTCATGTCCTTTTTTGCCGGCAAGAAGAAGGGCATGAGCCGTGTGGTGATCGCCGAGGTCGTGCCCGGCATCCGGCTGCTCGGCTTCGTCACGCAGGAGAATGCGCAGCAGCTCACCGGGCTTCCGGAGGATGAAGGAAAGACCGCGGTCTATCTTCCCATGTCGTATCAGGTTGGCGGCTACATGGTGCTGCTGCCGCGCGAGCGCTTGACCGCGATTGACATGAAGGTGGAGGATGCGTTGCGGTTGGCGATCACCGCAGGCATCGTCGAGGACGGCGCAGACCCTCAATAAGTCTTGTGACTCAGCGGCGCGGCGCGAAATCAGCGTCTGCAAATTTGACGCGTGCTTGCGTGTCCGTGATCTCCATTTCCGTGCGTCCGCTTTGGTCGTTCTGCGTGCTGATCTTGCGCGGCAGGCGCAGACCTTCGAATTCGAAATAGTCGCTGAACGTCTGGAGGACGGGAATGCTTCCCATTGAGGAAACGGTTGCGGAGGTCTCGAGCCGCAGCACGTCGCCGTGTGCGAGCCCAATCCACACGAGGTCGCGGCCGCCTTCCGGCCGCGGCAACGCCAACACCGCGCACTGCTCGCCCTCGTAGTCCTCGGCGCGCAACACCGCAGGATCCCCGTAGCCGAACCAGGGTTCGGCGATCACGTGACGCACGTCGCCGCGCATCTTCTCGGTCAGTTCCTTGCCCGCGCTCTCTTCATAGGGACCGAAATCCCCAGAGGTCCAAGCGATTTCGCGCGCCGGATTCATTCCCTCATAGATCGCGCCGAACTCTCCCAGATCGGTGCTTTGCCAGAAACGGCCGTCTGCGGCGAGCCGGATCTCAAGCCTGCCCTCCGCGCCTTGATGTACGAGCCGCACGTTTCCGCGCAGCCGCAGATCACCGAGCTTCTCCAGCGCCAATTTGCGCGCGCTGGAATCCACCACCGCCATGACCTCGGCGAGCGAAGGCAGCGTCTCGGCTTCGACGAGATCTCCGGCGCGCGGCAACAAGAGCTCTTCGCCGCGCTCTTGGTATTCCATTCCGCTGGCCGGACCGCCTTCGGTCACGAAGCGCACGCGCACGCTGGGCATGGATCGGAACACGCGCCAGCCGTCCGCATCCGGCGCGCCGAGTTCGTATTCGGTCTGGCCAGGCACGTCCACGGTGATCACGCCGTCGCGGGCACGCGTCGTCCACTCCTGCTTGGCGGGTGCGAAGGTGTAGCGGCCGAGCAAGGGCGCGGGATCCGGCTCCGGCGCCGGATCCCAGCCTTCCGGCGGCGCGCCTCGCCTCGGCATGCGGAACACAAGTCCAGCCTGATTCATGCGCATGGCGCGCACCGCTCCGCTCGCGTCTTGCTCGAACTCCACCGTGACCAGGTCGGTGAGTTCGAAGGCGCGCCTTCCTTCGGCGTCGGGCGGCGCCAGCAGGTAAAAGGTCTGCCCGGGAACGTTGACGCCGAGTTTCGACTTCTCCACGCGCACTTCGAAGACGAGATCGCGGAAGGCCGCGAAGTCGGCTTCGTAGGTGCCGACGAAGGCAGAGAAATCAGCGGTCGGCTGCGGAACTGCTTCGGCTGCGGGAGGATCGAGCAAGGAGCCGAGCACCAAATCAATCGAGCCGCCTTGCAACTCGGTGGCGGTCACGTTGCAGAGCAGCACGTAACCCAATCCCTCTTCCGGCAGCAGCGTGACCTGCGCGGCGTAGCCATCAATGTTGCCGCCGTGCTGAATCACCGTGCGACCGCGCCAAGGCTGCACGAACCAACCGAGGCCGTAATCCATCACGCCCGGAGCCACGGCGATCACGGGAGTGAAGGTCTCGTGCAAGGCGGCTTCGCTGATCAGGCGCTTGCCATCCACGACTCCGCCCGCGAGCAGGAACGCCACCCAGCGGCTCATGTCGCGCACGCTGCTGATGAGCGCGCCGGCCGGCGCCACGGAGTCGATCACGCGCATGGGCAGCCGCTTCCAATCCTTGTGGTCTTCGTCCCAT
>CAZCXL010000324.1:0-1287 GCA_964502625.1 uncultured Planctomycetales bacterium
GTCGTACTGCACGCCGCCGGGGCCGCGCCGCGGTTGCTCCAACAACTCGCGCGTCAGAGCCAGCAGAGGCGGCAAGGCGCGCTCGCCCTGCGGCAGGAATCGGTCTCCCACGCAGGACAGGCGTACCACGGCTTGGTGGCACTCGCCGCTCCGCTCCGCGGAGAAGTCGAGTCCGGCGCCGTACGCCTCTTGCAGGGCTTGCGCGATGGCCAGGCGTCGCGGGTGACCGGCGCTGCCTTGCTCCAGCACGGGCAAGAGCAGCGTGCGCGCAGAACTTGCCGCGTCGAGCGGCATCTCCAGGTGAATCCGGACGATGATCCGCTTGAAGCGATCGTCACGGAGGCCGATCCACTCGACGCCGGGTGCCACGCGCCGCGGCTCGGGAAAGGTCTGCAGGAGAACCACTTGATGCGTATGCTAGGGATACCCAACGCGCAACGCATGATTTCGCTCATCTTCGCGCTCCTGCAATCCCCCGCTACCGTCGAGCCCGCTCCGCCGGCTCTGGTGTCGGATCCTGCTGCCGTAGCCCTGCTCCAGACCGTGGCTGCAGCGCAGTTTGCGTCGAAGGAAGGCCGCGAGGTCGACGCCTTCGAGGTCGGCTTGGTGCTGAAAGAGTTTGGGGACACTCCCCACGAATACGGATTCGGGCTCACCCACACCCGGCGCGGCGGCGAGACCGTCACCATCCGCATCAACGATCCAGAACGCGAAGGTGTGGTGAGCAAGGGCTTCGATGGAAGGCGCTACTGGCTGCGCCACGATGAAGGTCCCATTCAAGACCTCTCCGCACACGAATTCGCTCAAGATCGCGCTTCGATTGATGAGGCGCTGGAACTCTCCGCCGACCTCCTACTCCCCCTCGACTTCGCGAGCCTCTCCCGCAGCGCCACCGGTCTGAAACTCGCGGTGGGTCCCGAACTCCAGAGTTTGATCTCAGGAGAAGTGCGGCGCGGTTCCCACCTCTGGGATTTCACGCTCGTGCTCCCGGCAGCGGCCGGTCCGCTCGGCCTGCTCCCCAGCGATCTCTTCCTGCGGCAACTCAACGAGGATGCAGAAACGCGCGTCGAGAAGCCGGTGCTGCTCGAGCGCCACATTGCCTTCACGCACTACGAGCGCTTCCGCGAACGCGCGGCGCCGCGCTTCGTCCACGAATTCCTGCTCGGTTCCGATCAACCCTCGCGCACTCTCGAGGTCCACACTCTGCTGTGGGAAGACAAGGCGCTAGCGCCGGTGAAAGGCGCGCTCCCAAAGGTCAAACGCAAAAGTCAGAACGTTTGTTTTGCC
>CAZCXL010000324.1:1297-3198 GCA_964502625.1 uncultured Planctomycetales bacterium
GCGCGCCAAGTCGGCGAGCGTTAGAAAGACTCGCACTGGGCGTCCGTGAGCGCAGGTGCGATCTTGCGGCAAATCAGCGCCGCGCCGCAGCAAAGACTGCAGGGCTTCGGCATCGAGCCGATCTCCTGCCATCACCGCGCCGCGGCAGGACATTCGAAAGAGCATTTCCTCTTGCAGATGCTCGGGCGAGGCCTCGCGCTCATCACGCGCGATCTCGAGCAGATCTTCCACCAGGGCTTCGGGGCGCAGTCGAGTAAGCCGGGAAGGCACGCCGCGCAGCGCGATGGTGCGCGGACCGAAGGCCTCCAAATCCACGCCGAGTTGCAGCAGCGTGGCGCGCTGGCGCAGGAGCACTTCGAGATACTCGCGAGTGACCTCCACCAGTGTGGGCATCAGCAAGGGCTGCATCACGACCCGCCCGGCGCGCACCTCGGCGCGCATCTCTTCGAGATTGACGCGCTCGTGCAGGGCGTGCTGGTCCAGGATCTCCATGCCGCCCTCCACTTCGCGCACCAAGAAAGTGCGGGCGACGGAGAGCACGGGGCCGAAGTCGCGCTCCAACGGCGGACGCTCCACGAGCGGCAACATGGGATGGCGTTCCACGGCGGTTGCGGGCGCCGGCAGGGCTTGGGTGCGCGTGCTCCAGCCCGTCGCAGCACTCGCCTCGGCCAGCTGCGCGCCGCCGCCCATGGATCCCAGAGTGCGCGTGGCCCACGGCGCGCGCGCCAGACCGCTGCGCAGCGCCGAGATCACTGTTCCGATCACGATGCGCTCATCGCGCAAGCGGACTTCCGTCTTCTGCGGATGCACGTTCACGTCCACCCGGTCCGGGGGCAGCGCCAGCATCAGCACCAGCGCCGGCCAATGGCCGATCGGCACGAATTCTTTCACTCCTTCGCGGACGGCGCGCTGGAGACGCGGATCTCGCACCCAGCGGCCATTGATGAACACGTGCACACGGCTGGAGTCGCGCCGCGCACTCTCCGGGGGCCCCACGCGCGCTTCCAACTGAAAGGCCTCGTCGTGGCGCTGAATCGCGATCATGTGCGAGGCGGTGGCTTCGCCGAAGACCGCGGCGCAACGCGTCGGCAGATCTTGGTCGGCCGGAGCGTCGAGCAGCACCCGGCCGCCGTGCTCGAAGCGGAAGCCCACTTCCCGGTGAGCAAGCGCGAGACGCTCCACCCAGGCTGCGGCGTGCGCGGCTTCCGTCGCGGCTTGCTTGAGAAACTTGAGACGCGCGGGGAGCTCTGCAAAAAGGTCTTCCACCACCACGCGCGTACCGGGAGCTGCCGAGGCCTCGGTCACCGGAGTCGCGCGTCCGTAGCGGACTTGAATTTCCGCGCCGCGCGCGGCGTCACGGGGACGCGAAGTCAGGCTGAAGCGGCTGACGGCCGCGATCGAGGCCAAGGCTTCACCGCGAAAGCCCAGAGTGGCGATGCTCTCGAGGTCCTCCGGCCGCTCCAACTTGCTGGTGGCGTGAGAGGCCACCGCGCGTGGCAATTCGTCGGCAGGGATGCCGTAGCCGTCATCACGCACCTCGATGCGCCGCATGCCGCCTTCTTCGATGCGCACCTCGATGCGCCGCGCGCCGGCGTCGATCGCATTTTCCACCAATTCCTTCACCACGGAAGCCGGGCGCTCCACGACTTCTCCGGCGGCGATCTGATCCACCACCACCGGATCCAGGAGTCGAATCCGGCTCATGAACGCTCCCCCGCGCCGGCCGGCACAAAACTCGCAAGTGCAAGCGTTTCCAAGGCGTGTAACGGCTCGCGCCAGCCTTCACGTCGCACCCGGCGCTCGGCTTCGAGCAAGCCGGTGCGTAGTGCCGCAAGGCGCGGCGCAGTGCAGCGCGTGATGCGCCGCTCCATCTTGCGACGCGCGGGCATCCCCCCCCCTGC
>CAZCXL010000325.1:0-3197 GCA_964502625.1 uncultured Planctomycetales bacterium
GAAGAGGTTCGCGGGAACGGCCTCATGGACTCGTTGCTGCTCAAGGACGTGAAGCAAGACGCGCAGAACAAGCCGCAGATCGAGCGCTCCACGATCTCGCTGATGCCTCCTGGCCAACTCCAAGCCTTGACCCAACCAGAAGTGCGCGATCTCATCGCCTACCTGCGCGGCGCTCAGCAGGTGCCGATGGCCGCGAGCCCGGAAACCCTTCCCTTCTTCTTCGACGGACTCTCGCTGGCCGGCTGGGATGCCAATCCCGCGGTCTGGAGCGTGGAGAATGGCGAAATCGTCGGCCGCTCGGCCGCCGGTTTGGCCAAGAACTCCTTCGCGGTAGGGCCGCTGCGCCTCGGAGACTTCCGACTCCGCTTGCAGGTTCGCCTGCCCGAGGACTCCAACAATGGCGGGATCCAATTCCGCAGCGCGCCGCTGCCCGACGGCGAGATGCGCGGCTATCAAGCCGACGTCGGCGCGGGCTGGTGGGGCAAACTCTATGAAGAGTCAGCCCGCGGTCTGCTGGTGGACACTCCCGCGGGAACCGCGGCGGTCAAGCCCGGCCAGTGGAACGAGTACGAAATCGAGGCGCGCGGCGCACACATTCGCCTCACCATCAACGGTAAAGTGACCGCCGAGCTCGACGACCCACAAGGCGCGCGCTCGGGCATCGTCGGACTGCAACTGCACTCCGGCGGACCCGCGGAGATCCGCTACCGGAACTTCCGCATCGAACTGCTCGATTGACCCGCGCCGCCTGGAGCGGCCCCCCCATGGAAGCAATCACCGAATCCGCCAAGAAGAAACTCTTCTGGGCCTGCTTCATCGCGCTCTGCGCGACCTCCTTCGCCTTCATGCTGCGCATCCAGATCATGGGTTCGCTCGCGAAGGAATTTGGCCTGACTGAAACGCAACAAGGAGAACTCCTGGGAGTCGGCATCTGGCCGTTCGGCGTTTCGATCATCCTGTTCAGCTTGGTGATCGACAAGATCGGCTACGGCAAGGCGATCCTGTTCGGTTTCTTTGCGCACGTGGCCTTCGCCTTGATCACGATCTTCGCGACGGGCTACTGGTCGCTGTATGCAGGCAGCCTGCTCGGCGGACTCGCGGCGGGCGCGATCGAAGCAGCGATCAATCCGGTGGTCGCCACCATGTTCAAGGAGCAGAAGACGAAGTGGCTGAACATTCTGCACGCGGGCTGGCCCGGCGGCGCGGCTGCGTCCGGTCTACTCGTCATGGCGATGGGTGAAGGCAGTTCTTGGAAACTGCAGATCGCGCTGATCTTCGTCCCGGTCGCGATGTACGGCTTCATGATGGCGACCTGCAAGTTCCCGGTCAGCGAGCGCGTGAGCGCGGGCGTCTCCCACCGCGGCATGTTGCAGCAAGCCGGCTGGCTGGGCGCAATGGTGGCCTCGGCTCTGATCTGCATGGAGGTCGGGCGCGTGTTCGGTTGGTCTGCGCCCGTGATCTATGGCGTGATCGCCGCGCTGGTGATCGGATTCGGCGCGTACACGCGTGCCGCCGGCAGCCTCCTCTTCTTCATCTTGATCCTGACGATGATGCCGCTCGCGATCACCGAACTCGGCGTGGATTCCTGGATCACGGCCTTGATGCAGCCGGAGATGACCGCTGCGGGATTGCATCCTGCTTCTGTCTTGGTCTACACCATGTTGATCATGATGGTGCTGCGGTTCTGCGCAGGTCCGATCGTGCACCGCCTGCAACCGCTTGGCCTGCTCGCAATCTCCGCAACCTTCGCGATCCTCGGCCTGAACTTCCTGACCTCGGCTGCTGGCCTCGGGGTCCTTGCCGCCGCCACGCTCTACGGAGTTGGCAAAACCTTCTTCTGGCCGACCATGCTCGGTGTAGTGTCCGAGCAGTGTCCGAAGGGCGGCGCGCTCACGCTCAACATGATCGCCGGCATTGGCATGCTCGCGGCGGGCGTAATCGGCAATCCGCTGCTCGGCAACATCCAAGACAAGGAAGTGGACGCGCAACTGCTCGCGCAGGCGCCCGCAATCCATGCGCGGGTCGCAGGCGACGAGAAGATCTCCGTGTTCGGCGCCTACCGAGCGATCGACGAGTCCAAACTCGCCACCCTCGGAGAGTCGGAGCGCGCACAGATCACCGCCATTCAGGGGCACGCCAAGAAGAGCGCGCTGCGCACGGCCTCCTTCTTCCCGATCTCGATGCTGGTGGTTTACCTCGGCCTGATGGCGTGGTTCCGTTCGCGCGGCGGCTACAAGCCGGTCGTGCTCACCGGAAACCCGTAGGATTCTCCGCCCATGCCCGACGCCTTCGATCCGACCCCCGCCGACCGCTTCACTTTTGGACTCTGGACGGTCGGCAATCCCGGCGCTGATCCTTTCGGTGGACGCGTACGCCCGCGCATCAGCCCGGTGGAGATCGTCGCCGGTTTGGCGAAGTGCGGCGCCTACGGCGTGAATCTGCACGACAACGACCTCATTCCGTTCGAGGCCACCGCCGTCGAGCGCGACCAAATCGTGAAGGAATTCAAGAAGGCGCTGCGCGAGCACGGGCTGAAGGTGCCGATGGCCACCACCAACCTCTTCAGCCACGCCGTCTTCCGCGACGGCGCCTTCACCAGCGCCGACGCGCGTGTGCGCGCATTTGCGGTGCAAAAAGCGATGGGCGCGATCGAGTTGGGCGTGGAACTCGGCGCGAAGACCATCGTGTTCTGGGGCGGCCGCGAAGGCTGCGAGACCGACGCCGCCAAGGATCCGCGCGACGCAGTCAAGTGGAACCGTGAATGCATGAACTTTCTGTGCGCGTGGACCAAGTCCCAGGGCTGGAAGCTCAAGTTCGCGCTCGAAGCCAAGCCGAACGAGCCGCGCGGGGACATCTACCTCCCCACCACCGGCCACATGCTCCACTTCATCGAGACGCTCGACCACCCGGAAATGGTGGGAGTGAATCCGGAAGTTGCGCACGAGAACATGCCGGGCCTTTCCATGGTTCACGCCGTCGCGCAGGCCATGGAAGCCGAGAAATTGTTCCACATTGACCTGAACGGCCAGAAGATCGGCCGCTACGACCAGGATTTGCGCTTCGGCTCCGAAGATCTGAAGGGCGCCTTCTTTCTGGTGCGTTTGCTCGAGGGCACCGGCGGCTATCCCGGCTACTCCGGTCCTCTGCATTTCGACGCGCACGCCTACCGCACCGAAGACGTCGCTGGCGTGTGGGAT
>CAZCXL010000326.1:0-3195 GCA_964502625.1 uncultured Planctomycetales bacterium
ACCCTAGGTAAGGAATTCCTTGGCCTTCTTTAGCTTCGCCGGGAGGTATTCCTCGATCACGAAGTTCAAGCCCCACTTGGCGAAGGCTTGCTGCTCCGCGCGCACGCCCATGTCCAGCATCTGCTTCAAGGCCTTCTGCCACTTGGGGTAAGCCTGGAAAAAGGGGTCGTTCTTGAGCGCGTCCTTGGCGCGCTTGATGTCCACGAGTTGCAGCGGGTGGGTGGCGTCCTCGAGCCGGAAGTCGATGATGTCTTGCGGCGTGACTCCCATGAAGCGCGCCGTCGGCACGCAGAACTCGCGGCTGATGTGGACCGCGAGGCCGGAGCCCACTTTCAGCGTGCGATATATGTTGCAGATTCCGTACGGATCGCAGTCCACGAAGGCGTAAACCGGCAGTTTGATGGTGTCGGCGAGGCGGCGCACGAAACGCCGCGTGGCGCGCGTGGGCACACCGCCCATCTCCACGAGGATGCAGTTCGCGGTGCGCCACCAGCGGTGGTGGTTGAGCCGCTGAAACATGCCGCCGGTTTCAATCACCAACACGAAGGCGGCGGTGGATTCCAGGCCGAGGTGATCCACGGAGGAGGGGATCGTGTAGGCGCCGGAGCCCATGGCGGCGCAATCGGAGCGGATCAGCGCGCCGTTCTCCGGATCCCGGTCGATGACGTTGAGCGGTCCGACCACGCTGCCACCGTGTTCCTCGGGCACGAAACGCAGGGTTTCGCGCGTGACGTCCTTCACCGAGAACATGGCCTCGATGTCGTCGAGCACGGTGTCAGATTCGGTCTGCTCGTCGAACTTGGCTTCACCCCAGTTCTTGCTGACGTAATACGCTTCCCGTTTCGTGGCGAAGTCGTCCTTGGAGACCATCTCCTTGGCGAGCGACATCAGGCGCAAGGTCTGGGCGAAGGTCTTGACCGAGTTCACGTCGAGCGTGCGGGTCTTGAAGTTGCCCTTCATGGCGAAGTAGCCGGCCTTGGGGTCGAAATTGACGTTCTGCAGGTTGCGCTGCGGCATCGTCATGTCCGGCAGCTCGCCCTCGCGCGCCTTGGCATAGACCTCGCGCGCCACTTCTTGAATCGAACTGAGCGCGACGGCTTTGAGAGGGTCTGTGGGCTTGGAGTCTTGCTTGCTCTTTTTGGCGGCCACGGCTGGCTCCTAGATCTTGCGGGTGGATTCCATGGTCTCGCGCAGGGCCTCGACGGTCTCCTCGCGATCAACGTCACTCAATCCCAGGATTTCCTGGAGTCCAATGCCGACGTGCGGCAAATACTTGTCGATGTAGGAGCGCTTCTCGAATTCATTGGAGATGCGCTTGCCCTTGCGGATGTGCATGCCGAGTTTGCGTCCGGCCTCTTGCAGGGCGAGTTTCACTTCCTTCACGATTTCCGGATAGGGCGCGATCGCCTCCTTGGCTTCACTCGTGAACGGCACCCACACGCTGGCCATGTGCACCATGATCACCGCGGAGCCGAGCGGCATGCCGCCGCGCGGCTGCTGCAGGCCGTAATTCTTCCACGCGGTCTGGATGATGGACTTCGTGAACGCGCAGGCGGCCTGCTGAAACAGCAAGGGCACACGATTCGCGAGACGCAACAGCCGCACCGGCTCATCTGCGGCGCCGAGCAGATTCTCGGTGTCTGCGGTGACCTTCTTGTGTGCCTTGCGGATCTTGCCCTTGGCGTCCACTTCGAGTCGCTCGTCGCCGGGGCGCACCCACGCAATGCCCACCTCGATTTGGAAGGGATTGCCTCGGTAAACCGAGGGAGGTCGCGACACCACCGAGTAGAAATCGGCGTCGCATTCCTTCGCCAGGCCTTCCTGGATGCGTGCCTCGCCGATGGGAGACAGGCAGTTCGTCGGCGGTGCGCTAATCCGCGTCTTCTGAATCGCTCGAAACAGCGCGTCGGCCTCTTCTCGCGCGATGCGCGAAGGATAGGCCTTGGGTGAGAGTTTGGCATTGCTGCAAATCTCCTCGGCCACCTTGGCGCCGACTCGGCAGAACTCCACCTGCAAGAAGCCCGCGAGCGTGCGGCTGTTCGTGTCCCGCAGCATCTTCATGAGCTCGCCGAGTTCCACCCCGTAAGGGTGCGGCTTGATCTCCTCGCCGCGTTCCGGCAACTCTTCCACCGCGCGTTCGTAGAGCCGGGGCTCCTCCATGCCGGGCGCGAGGTAGCGAATACGCGCGTGCGGATTCGCGACCGCCGTCTGCTTCATGTAGTCGTCCACGGAACGCAGGCCCTTCTGGTAATTCGCCTCCAGATCGGCTTCGAATCGCGTGCCATGCTTCAAGTGCCAAGTCGCCAGTTCCTCCTCCTGCGCGATCAGCGGCTTGTTCTTCGAGAAGTCCATCTGGATCTCGAAGCGTTGCGCTTTACCTTTCAGTGTTTTGGAAATGATGCGCGGCCCGCGGCCGGTGGTCATCTGCGCATACAACCCGGCCGCAGAGATCCCGATGCCCTGCTGGCCGCGTGACTGCCTCCGGCTGTGGAACTTCGAACCGTAGAGGAGGCGGCCGAAAATGTTGGGGATTTGCGCCTTGACGATCCCTGGGCCGTTGTCCTCGATCGCCACTCGGAAGCGGTCTTCTTCGAGCTGCACGATCTCGATGAGTAGGTCAGGAAGGATCCCGGCCTCCTCACAAGCATCCAGTGAGTTGTCCACGCCCTCCTTGATGGTGGTCAGGAGGGCCTTCTTAGGGTTGTCGAAGCCGAGCAGGTGCCGGTTCTTCGCGAAGAACTCCGAAACGGAGATTTCGCGTTGGGCGGCAGCCATCTGCTCCGCGGTGCGAGGGGTGTTTTGAGCCACGGCGGGGCGAAAAGCGCCAGCAAGGCGCTCCCGCAGTGTGGCAGCCCCGGATGGGGGATTCCAGCCGGACTCAAGGAAAAAGCAACTTCCTATACACGAAAAGCAACTTCCTTTCCGAAAAGGAGTAGAGCGAGCCCATCCCCGGGCCGCAGCCCCTCCCCGAACCATGAATCGAGCCGCCCGCCGCGTCGCCCTGGAATCCGAGATCGATCAGTGGAGGCACTTGGTTTGGTACGTCGTGAACCGCATCCGTCCCCGGCTGCCGGTTTCGGTGTCCGAGGAAGAGCTCTTCTCCGCCGGTCTCTACGGCCTCATGAAGGCCTGCCGTTCCTACGACCCCGACCGTGGCGCCGAGTTCAAAACTTACGCCTACCACCGGATTCGGGG
>CAZCXL010000327.1:0-3180 GCA_964502625.1 uncultured Planctomycetales bacterium
CGCTCACCGCGCGCGTTGCCTTAGAGATTGAGTGCGGGGCCGGAGAAGGCAGCTTCGACGCGCTCGCGCAACTCGGGCGTCCATTGGACCTCGAGTGCGGCCAGATTGTCCTGCAACTGCTCCATGCGCGTCACGCCGATCAGCACGGTGCTGCCGGACTGGCGGTCCAGGCACCAACTCAAGGCGAGGGCAGCCGGAGAATGACCGGATTCGCGCGCGACGGCCACGAAGCGGGCCACCCGCCGATGCACTTCTGGCTCCGCGAGCGCTTGCTCAAGGAAAGTGCCAACCCGGCGGGTGCTGGCGGCGCGCGTGCCTTGCGGAGCGGTTATGCCCGGCTCGTACTTGCCCGTCAGCACGCCTTGAGCCAGCGGGGACCACCACAGAAAGCCGATTCCAAGTTGCTGCGCGGCGGGAACGACTGCCGACTCCACCTCGCGGCACAGCAGATTGAAGCGTGCTTGCTCGCTGATGGGGCGCGGAATGCTGAGCGCGTCGCAGAATTTGCAGGCGTCGCGCAAATTCGAAGCAGTCCACTGGCTGGTTCCCCAATACAGAATCTTTCCCTGCCGTATCAGATCGCCGAGAGCGCGCACGGTTTCTTCCAACGGTACGAGCGGGTCGAAGCGATGACATTGGAACAGGGCCAAGTAATCGGTGCGCAATCGTCCGAGAGAGTTGTGGACGGATTCGAACAGATGCTTGCGGGAGAGTCCGCAATCGTTCGGGTGCTCGGACATCGGCCAGAAGGCCTTGGTGGCGATCACCACGTGCTGCCGATTCCGCCCCGCGAGCGCCTTGCCGAGCAGTTCTTCTGCCGCACCGTGGTCGTAGACGTCTGCAGTGTCGAGCAGCCATAGGCCGGCATCGAGCGCCGCGTGCACGACCCGCTCCGGGGGGGGGGAAGACGGATCGGCGAGCGTGATCCAGGAGCCGAGGCCGAGCGCGGGGACGCACAAGCCGGAGTTGCCGAGGGCGTGAGATTGCATCGAATTCTTGGCCTCAAGTTAAACAATGGGCAGCCGAAGCGCCGATAGGAACACAGGCGCTCAGCCCGCGCCCGCATCCCTCATGATCTCGTCCGCCTGCGCGCTTTTCGCGCTGCTTGCCTTGCAGGAGCCGGCGCCTGAGGTGCCTGCTCCGGAGATCGTTGTTGATTTTGTAGAAGAAACCGGGGACTTGCAAGAAGTTGCTCCTGGTTCAGAGGCGGACATCCCACTCTCGAGTTTTCTCTTCTCGGATCAGGATCCGTGGGAGGACCCCCGGCTGAGTTTCTCCGGCCTCGAGTTCGGCCTTCTCCTCGATTTTTTTGCCGCCTTCACGGAGAAAGCGGATTCGGATGACTCCTTCAACGAGGTGCGGATCCGGAGCGCCCGGTTCCACATGCGCGCCCCGGTGGACGAGAACACCAGCCTCTGGACGACGATGGACTTCGCCGATCCCGGTGATGGCACGGAGTTCGTCTTGCGCGAGGCGGCGATTCGCGTGGAGCGTCTTCCCTTGCCCTTCTGGCCCGAACGCACTTCTTTGAAGGTCGGGCAATATTACGCCGACATCGGCCGCTGGAACACCGTGCTGCCCGGTGAGTTCGCGGCCCCGCAACTCGATGGCTTCCGTCGCCTGTATCTCGGCGGCAACCTCGCGGTGCGCGGCGTGGAGCTGCACCACTTCATTCCCTTGCGTGACTTGCGCGTGCGCTGGAGCCTCGGCTTCGCCGGCGAGATGGAGGGGCACGACCTTGATGCCAACGAATTCGGAATCCCTCCTGACACCACGAACACTCCCTTCGGGCGCTCCGGAATTCGCAACTGGGTCGCGACCGGCCGCGCAGAAGGCATTTGGGATCTCAGTTCGGAACACAGCGTGCGCGGCGGCCTGAGCATGCTCTACGTGCCTGGGCAGGTGACCTACACCTCCGTGCCGGGCTTCGGAATCATGCGCGACGAGACCAGCCGTATGACCGGTGGTTTGGACCTTGGCTATCGTTGGCAGCCGAGTGAACATCGGGCCCACGAGGTCGCGCTGGAGCTTTGGCTCGACGACCGCGACTACCGCGTCGGCTCGCCGAGTGTGCTGGTGGGTGAAGAGGAACGCGGCGAGACGCTGACCTACGAGTACACCCACGACCGCAATTGGTCCTTCGGCGGCCTGTTTTCGCGTTTCGACGAACCGACTCCAGGCACGGAAGTGGATGGCCACTACCACTCGATTTGGTCCAGCTACCGACTCTCTTCGGGGAATCGATTCACTCTTTTCTTGACCCACACCAATCCTGCTCCCGGCGAGCAGAAGTGGTACACGGTGGGCGGACAGTGGACGATCGAGGTCGGCGCGCGTCGCGAGGATTCGCGGCGCACCTGGAACTAGGCGGACGCGCCGCCGGGCGCGATCCCGCGCAGCGCTTCCTCCGCGGTCACGACTTCGCGTGTGTGCGGCGCGAGCCGCTCCGGTCCGATCCAGACCGGCCCTTCGCCCGGCTCAGCGGGCAAGCGCCCGTGGGTGCCGCGCACCAGATTGGTGTTCAGCGACACGGGGTCGAAGCGCGTGCGGAACCCGAGCCGCTTCGCCAGGAGCTTGGCACCCAGCCGTGCCTTCAGCAGCGGGCGCGCCGGATCCAGGAGGAGTTCACACGGGTCGTATCCGGGTTTGCGATGAATGTCCACGGTGCGCGCGAAGTCGGGCTCTTCGTCGCCGTGCTCCGGCAGCCAGTAGGGATAGGAGAACCAGCGGCCTGGGGCGGCCATCAGAAACAACTCCCCACTGCGCGCATGCGCGAGGCCCAGTGAGGCGTAGGCGCTGGAGTCCTGCACGCTTTCCACGCCTTCAAGCTCGCTGAGCAATCCGCGCACGCGCGGAAGATCTACGGGGTCCCGCACGTAGACATGGGCGCATTGGTGGTCGCAGACCGCGAACGCGCGTGAATTCCCTGGATCCAACAGCGCGCCGTTGCGCGCAGGATGCACCGCGAGCAATCCCGCCCGCCGCAGCGCTCGATTGGGTTCAATCGCGCCATGCGCCGCAGTGATTCCGTATTCACTCACGACGAGCGCGTCGACGTCTTCGGCTTCGGCCCAGGCCAGCAGTTTCCCGGCTTCACGGTCCAAGTCCGCGGCGGCGCGGAGGGCTTGCGGACCATCCGGCCCGTAGCGCTGGAGGTCGTAGTCCAAGTGGGGGAGATAG
>CAZCXL010000328.1:0-3175 GCA_964502625.1 uncultured Planctomycetales bacterium
TGTTCTGGACGCGCGGAAACGGGTGCGCAGGATCCAGCGCCACCGGACTCAACACGGGCAAGACCTCCGTGCGGAAGTACTGCTCAGCCCATTCCCGCTGCTGCGCGGTCCACTGCTCCGGTTTCAGCAGCCTTACGCCGGTTTGCTCGAGCGCCGGCAGCAGATCTTCGTGCAAGACCCGGTATTGCTCGTGCACCAATTCGCGAGCGATGGCGCTGATTTCTTCCAGAGTGCGCGCCGGGGTGCGTCCGTCCACGCCCGGTTGCTCAAGTCCGAACTCGATCTGCTGCTTCAAACCCGCGACGCGAATCTCGAAAAACTCATCGAGATTGGAGGAGCAGATCGTCAAGAAACGCAACCGCTCCAGCAAGGGCAGTCGCGCATCCTGAGCCTGCGCCAGCACCCGCCGCTGGAATTCCAGCAGCGAGAGTTCGCGATTGAGATAGAGCGCAGGATTCGCAAGCGGATCGCCCGGCGCTGAAATTTGGACAACCCCACGCGGCGCGCGACGCCGGCGCGGAGCACGGGGCCGATCACCAGGAGCCTCATCAGCCATGAGGGCTAGGCACGCAGTCGGCGCGCGTGCAGATCCAGCCAACACTCCTGAGCCTGGGCGAGCAGCGGGCGGAGCGACTCCGGCACTTCTTCGCTCCTGGGAGCAAAGGGTTGAAACCCCGTGCTCTTCTCCACGTTGCCGTACCAGAACGGCGCCCAAACACCGTAACTCGCGTGGCGTCCAGGCGGCCAGGAGAGCATGCGCCGGTCAAAATCCAGTCCGAGCTGCGCGCACAACCGGCGCAACGTGCCTTCGGGGTCGTTGAGTAGATCTGTGGATTCGATCACGATCGGATCCATGCCGGCGCGGCGCAACTCGTGGAACAGATCGCGCTGCCGCTCATAGCCGATGTCGCGGCGATGCAGCTCGCCGAGATCGCGCAACATGGAGGGAAGCATTTCGCGCGGAGGCCGGAGCAGGAACACGTTGCGAGTGCGCGCCGCGAAGGCGAGGTCCACGTCGCCGACCAGATGGTGCGCCATGTGTTTGACGAACTGCACGGGCGTGCCGCAGGGACCGAGCAGCACCTCATCCACTACGCGCTGCCAGTCTTGGGATTGCGCGTTCAGAATCTGCTCGCGCATCGGATGCTGCGCGCCCGTGCGCGCAAGGTAGTACCCGTAGAGCGGCTCATCCACGCAGCTCGTGTCCGAACGCTGGGCGAAAGCGCGCATCAGTGCCGTGGATACCGTGCGCGGACAGGACCAAACCGAGATGCGGAGGACGTCGGCCATGGCAGGCCGAAGATCCTACTTCTTCCGGCTCTTCGCGGGCTTCGGCTTGGCCGCAGCTGCGACGACGACTTCAGCGACGGCTTCCGTCTCCGACGCCTCTTCCGCAACCTGCTTACCGCGCCCCTTGCCGCGCTTCGCGCCGCCAGCGGCTCCCGGCTTCTTCTCGCGCGGCTTGAACTCGAAACTGTGACGGCCATTGGCCTTCAACACCAAGCGCGCCGTGAAAGGACGACCCTTGCGCGAGGTGAAGTCCTCGATCCAATCCGTCGCGCGAACTTCCGGATCGAGCAACGGCAGCAGATCGGCGCGGCTCATCGTGCGCTTGCAGATGGTCCGCGGAATCTTCACTCCCCCCTTCTCGGTGGATTCGTAGTGCGTGGGCGTTTCGATCACCATTCCCTTGCCGAGCGGGCAAGCCACGAAGGGCGCCTCATCCACCGGATGGGAAACCAACTCGGGAGCGACCTTGCCCCCGTCTTCACCGCTCACGAATCCTTGCACGGCCTCGAAGGCCGCCGCATGGTCCGCGCCGAGCGTGAGTTTTCCGCCGTAGGTGTCGCCGCGTTGACTGACGAAGCCGTCAAGCGGACCGCTGTCGCGCTCGCTGAGCAAGCGCGCTGCCACTTCCCGGTTCACGTAGCGGCCGCGATATTCCTTCCAAATCGTGAAGCCGCAGCCGTCGTGCGCGGGCGCCTTGATGTCCACTCCCTTGAGCGAACCCACCGGCACCGCCTCTTCGATCACTGCGGTCGCGCGCTCGGAGAAGGAGCCGACTTCGAATTCTTCCGCAGTCCGCAACTCCAGCGCAGCATTGGTGCGCTTGGCGTTGATGATGACTTCGGTCACGCCGGGAATCGCCTGCGCGGCCTTCGCGGCAGCCGCCGCAGTTTCCACGATCGGAACTTGAGTGTCCTTGCCTGCCCCCTTCAACGCGACTTCGAACACACGGGACTTCGGCTCACGCATGCAGCGATAGCCCTTCAAACCTTCGCGCACTTCGTGTCCGCACTTGGGGCATGCGCCCACCGGCGGCAACTCGCGATAAAGATCTTCATACTCGAATTCTTGCAGCAGCTTGACCAAGCCCTGCACCGAGTCCACCACCTCTTGCATGTAGTCCGCGCGCGCGCGCTGGCCGTTTTCGACCTGGTGCAAGTGCAGTTCCATCTCCGCCGTGAGTTCGGCCTTGGCGAGGTGATCGGCGTGGATGCGCTCAAGCACGTCAATCAGTTGAATGCCCTTGGCCGCGGCGCGCAGATTTTTGCCGCCGCGCAGCACGTAGCCTTTCTCGATCAAAGCCTCGATGATGTCCGCGCGCGTCGCCGGCGTGCCCAAGCCTTTGGACTTGAGTGCAGCAACCACTTCCGCGTCGTCCAGATCATCGTGCTCGTCGAGACTGATGTCCGAGGCCTTCTCCATGGCCTGCAGCAATCCAGCTTCCGTGTATCGCTTCGGCGGTTTGGTGGCGTCCGCCTCCACCTCGATCGTCAGCACTTTGCTCGCTGCGGCCACTCCCGGCGCAACGCCGAGGTCCGGCAAAACTTCCGATGCTGCGGGACGCCGGTCCACCAACTGCCAACCCGGAAGTTTGAGACGGTTGGAGTCCGTAATGAAACTCCATGCGCCTTCCGGAGCCTTCTCATCCAGCGCGCGCGTCTCACGCACGACGCGCTCCCATGTGCTCGGCCCCATGAAGGCCGCCAAGAAACGGCGCAGCACCAGCTCGAAGACCTTCGCGTCGTCGCCGCCAAGCGGCGTATCCGGCATCGTGCCCGTGGGCACGATGGCAAAGTGGTCGCTGACTCCCTTGTCGTTGAACACCCGGCTTTCGTTGCGCAGCCCTTCTTTCTGAATGCGCTTCGCCGCTTCCGCGATCGAGTCGTGC
>CAZCXL010000329.1:0-3170 GCA_964502625.1 uncultured Planctomycetales bacterium
GCGCCTGCGCGGGGGCGACGCCGCCGGGACGCTGGGGGGGGGGGGGGTCGCCACGCGACGGCACGGCCACGATCAATCCCGGAATGTCGCGCAGCGCGCCCACCGAGTTGTCGTTGTGGAAGTGGCCGCCGAAACCCTTCTGGTAGGCGAGGCCCTGCACGCGCACGACCATTGGGTTCGTGAACTGACCGTTGGAGAAGAAGGAGAGTGAGCAGGCTTCACCGCGCAACTGATCGAGCGCGTTGTGCAGATAGGCGAGATATTGAATCTCCGGCACCGGCAGCAGGCCGAGATGGCCCGCGCCTTGCGCCATGGCGAGAATGGAGGTCTCGTCGAGTAGGGAGTCGAAGCAACGCGCGGCACCGAAGCGCTGTTGCAGCCCCTGAGTGAGGCCGTAGACGCCGCCCTTGCGGCCGACGTCTTCGCCGAACACCAGCATCTCGGGCCGGCGGAGCATTTCATCGTGCAGCGCGGCGTTGATCGCTGCCGCCATCGTGCGACGCTGCGGCGTGACGGCGCGTTCGGGCAATGAGCCTTGGAACAGACGCTCGCGGGCGGTGGCGTCCGGCGCCAGGGCCGCGGCCTGCTCGACCGCCTTGCGATCGAAGGGCGCGAGCGGTCGCATCACTTCCGCGCGTGAAGTCAGCTTGGGGCGCGCAGCGGCGTCTTCGGCCGCCATGCGCACGCGCGTGTCCGCAGCGTGCACCAAGGCGAGCAGAGCAGACGGCGTGGCCGCTCCCAGCTCCACGAGTCGTTGCGCGGCTGCCAGGAGTGGATCGCGCGCCTCGACCTGCTCGATTTCTTCTAGGGAACGATATCCAGTCTCGATGTCGCTGCCCGCGTGTCCCCACAAGCGCTCCGTCTTGAGGTGTAGGAACACCGGCGCGCGCGTCGCCCGGCAGGTCTGCACGGCAGCTGCGGCGATCTCGTAGACCTCGTCCAGGTGGCCCGCAGCCGGGAAATACGCCATGTGGTTCACGCCCGCCCAGGTTTCGCGCAGCCAGCCCACAGGAGTCTCCACCGAGATGCCAATGCCATTGTCTTCGCACACGAACAGCACGGGCATGGGGTTGCCGCGCTTGCGCGCATAGCGCGCAGCGTGAATGCCCACCAACGCAGTGGCGTGATTGACCGAAGCGTCGCCGAAACTGCAGCAGACGATCGAATCTGCCGGCAAGCCGACGTCAATCTTCAGCCGTCGCGCGCGCGCCATCGCCAGCGCGGTTCCCACTGCCTTGGGCAGATGGGAGGCAATCGTGCTCGTCTGGGGCGGCACCCACAGCGCGCGCGACCCCCAGACCTTGTGTCGGCCTCCCGTGATCGGGTCGTCGGCTGCGGCGCAGAGGCCGAGCAGCGTGTCCATGGCGGGATCAACTGCCGGATCCTTGCGACCGCGCGCCATCATCAGTGCGCCCGAGCGGTAATGCAGAAAGCAGGGGTCGCTCACACGCAAGATTTCGCCGAGCACGACGTTCTGCTCATGTCCGGCGCTGCTGATCGTGTAATAGGAACGATTACTCTTCTTCAACTCACGCGCCGCTACGTCCAAGGCGCGAGAAAGCGCCATGTCGGCGAACATTTGCCGGGCCAACCGCGCGTGCAGGCGGCCGCCCGGGCGCAGCGGCTCGTCGTCGCCGAGCAGGACCGTGGCGGGCGATGCGGACTCAAGCCAAGCTTGGAGCCTGCCCTGTACGACGGCGACACGGTCAGCGGACACGCCGGGATTATCCCAAAGCCGATTCATGCGCGTCGCGTCGCTCCGAGCCCGGCCCTTCGGCGATCCAAACCCACGGTCCACGCTCATCCATGGGGGGAATGATTGAGCCAAACGCATCCTCAGCCGCGCGCGTAGCCTGTTCCACCTTCGTCATGCTGCCCCTGCTCGCCTCCAGCCTGATTGCGGTCCTCGCGGCCGCTCCTGCACAGCAAGACTCGCCCCACGCGGGCATGTTGCGCTACCCCGACGTCAGTGCCACGCACATCGCGTTCAGCTACGCCAACGATCTCTGGATCGTGCCGCGCTCTGGTGGCCAGGCCGTGCCGCTCGCCAGTCCTCCGGGGCAAGAGTTGTTCCCGCGCTTCAGTGACGACGGCAAACAACTGGTCTTCCAGGGCAACTACGACGGAGGCCGTGACCTCTATCTGATGTCCACCGTTGGCGGAACTCCGCTGCGTCTCACTCACCATCCCGCCGCCGAGACTCCGCTCGGCTGGACTCCCGACGGCCGCGTGTTGTTCATGAGCGGCGGCTTCGCCGACTTCCCGAAGTGGACGCGCATGCTCACGGTCTCCACCAACGGTGGTCTCCCTGAAGCTCTGCCGATGCCCTACGGCGCAATGGGAACGCTGCATCAAGGCGGCCGCCTCCTGGCGTACACCCCGCACTCGCGCGACTTCCGCACTTGGAAGCGCTACCGCGGCGGCATGGCCACCGACATTTGGATCTTCGATCTGCAAGATCGCAGCGCGCGCCGCATTACCGGCTGGGAGGGAACGGACACCCAACCCATGTGGCACGGCGACGTTCTCTACTACCTCTGCGATGCCGGCCCCGAGCATCGCCTGAACATCTGGCGCTATGACCTCGCCACGGAGAAGAGCGTGCAGGTCACGCGGCACACGGACTACGACGTCAAATGGCCGGCCATCGGCCCGGACGCGATCGTCTACCAACTCGGCGCTTCGCTGATGCTGATGGATCTTGCCACCGCGAAATCCACGGCCGTGCAGGTGACGATTCCGGGCGACGCCTCGACCGTGCGCGCCCACGCGGTGGACGCCTCCACCAACATTGAAAGTTGGGATTTGTCTCCGAACGCGAAACGCGCCGCGGTTGGGGCCCGCGGGGATATCTGGACCTTGGCGGCAAAGGAAGGCCCGCCGCGCAATCTCACGCGCACGGACGGCGTGGTCGAGCGCACTCCGGCGTGGTCGCCGGACGGGCGTTGGATTGCTTACTTCACCGATCTCTCCAGCGAATACGAGATCGCGCTCACTCAATCCGACGGCAAGGGCGAAACGCGCATCCTCACGCAGGGCGGCGGAGGCTACGGCGACCCGCGCCAGCGCGACCGGGCGCTCGTCGCGCGCGACCTGGCTGAAGAGAAGATCAGTGCGCGCGCGGCGCGTGACGAATATGGCTTCGTGCCTGAGGGCTGATATGAGAATGA
>CAZCXL010000330.1:0-3156 GCA_964502625.1 uncultured Planctomycetales bacterium
CATTCGCTCCACGAACTGCGCGAACTCCACCGAATAAAGATCTGAATTGGACGGGCGATTGGCGATCGCGCGCGCGGCATGTTTCAGCCAGGTTTCGTCGAGCAATGCCGGATGATTCCAACCAATCGGCGTGGAGCCGAAGCAACCGAAGAAGTCCAGGTAGACGCGGCCTGAGCGCGCGTCATGCAGGCGCGCGCCGCGAGATTTTTCCAGATCGAGCACGAACGGCATGCCGTCAGCCAACATCCAGCGGCTGAGGGAAGCGTGCACGTTTTGTGCGGTGAGCGAAGAGGCGGTAGCGGAAGCGGACATGAAAGGAATCAGGCAGGGAAATCGGTGAGGATCAGAAGAGGCCGATCGAGCGGTTCGTGCGGCTCGCGGGCCGCCAGGCCGATCACGGGTGCCGGGCTCGACCAGGCGCGCAGCAGCGCCGCCGAGGGCGGAGCGTGCACGAGCAGGGCGGGCCGCACGCGACCCTCTTCCTCATCGGCCGGAAGGCCGCCGCAGATCAAGGCGGCGCCTGCTCCTACCGCAGCGCGCACGGAACGGCGCAGTGCGTCGGCGGAAAAGGCCACGGAGGGCGCTGCCATCCACGCATCGCGCAAAGCGTCGGCCCAGGCAGCCGCGCGCGCTTCGGGTGCCAGCAACAGCCAGGGAGCGTCCGCGGGCCAGGCCTCACGCCAAGCTGCCAAGATGCGCGCTGCGACGCTTGCCGGCGGGCCTTCCGGCAGCAGCCACACGCGCCGCGGCGTGAGCCAGGCTCCCGTTGCGAGCGGCTCGGGCGTATTGTGGAGGGCGGGCATGAGCAATCACGATCTGGAATCCGGAGCGCAGGAACCGACGGCGACGCGGAAGGCCGCAGCCCCGCGCGGTTTGCGGCTGCCCGCCTTCTGCCGGATGCGCCACAAGCGTGAATTCGACCGGGCTTATCGAGAGGGCGTGCGCGTGCGCGGGGCCACCATTCTAATCGTTGCGGCCCATGGATCCCACCCCCACGGCGCGCGCTACGGGCTCTCTGTGGGGCGTAAATTTGCAAAACTTGCAGTGGCCCGCAATCGCGTGCGCCGCGTGCTGCGCGAGGCATTCCGGCTGCGTCGCGCCGAACTACCGCCGCTCGACCTCGTGTTGATCCCGCAGGACACGCGCCGACGTTGGACGACGCCGGAAACCGCGGAAGAACTCGTCGCGCTCGCGCTCAAGGCCGCGCGCAAGTTGGCGGAACGGGCCGCGAAAGCGTGAAGCGCTTCGTGCTCGCGCTACTGCGCGGCTACTGGCTGTTGATCAGCCCTTTGTTCGGGCCGGACAAGTGCCGTTTCACGCCTACCTGTAGCGCCTACGCCCGCGAAGCGGTCGAAGTGCACGGCGTATTCTTCGGCCTGTTGCGCGCCATCGGACGCGTGTTGCGTTGCCAACCGCTGTGCCGGGGAGGTTACGATCCTGTGCCGCCAGCGCGCGGCCCCCGCACATCCTGATGTTGTTACCCCTGCTCGCTTTCGCTCTGCTGCAACAGCCCGCCGCTCAAGAGGGCGGCCTGCCCGCCTTTGAAGACTTGCGCTTCGAAGGAGAGCGGCATTTCGGGCGCATCCGCCGGCTGACGACCTCCGGTGAGAATGCTGAAGGATATTTTTCCTTCGACGGCACGCGCATCAGTTATCAAGCCTCTTTCGACGGCATGCCCGCCGACCAAATCTTCTCGCTGGACCTACTCTCCGGCGCGCGGGAACTGGTCAGCACCGGCACCGGCCGCACGACCTGTTCCTTCTTCATGCCCGGCGACCGCGGCGTGCTGTTCGCCAGCACTCACGGCGCGGCGAATCCCATGCCGGCTGGTCCAGATTTCAGCAAGGGTTACGTGTGGAAGGTCCATCCGGAGTTCGACCTCTGGGTGCGTGATCTCAAAACCTGGGAACTGCACCCGCTCGCGCCCGCGCCCGGCTACGACGCCGAGGCTGTGGTCAGCCCAAACGGCAAGCGCATTGTGTTCACCAGCCGCCGCAACGGCGATCTGGATCTCTACGTGATGAATTTGGACGGTTCCGGGCTGACGCAGTTGACCGACACCCTCGGCTACGACGGCGGAGCCTTCTTTTCGCCGGACAGCAAGCGTCTGGTCTACCGCGCCTTCCATCCGAAGACCGAGGCGGAGAAATCGCGGTACCTGGAGCACCTGGAGCAGAATGAGATCGAGCCGGTCGCGCTGCAACTCATGATCATGGACCTGGTCAGCGGCGAGACGCGGCAGATCACCGACAACGGCGCCGCCAATTTCGCTCCCTACTGGCATCCGGACGGCAAGCGCATTCTGTATTCCTCCAACCAGGACGGCGGCGGGCGCAACTTCGACATCTGGATGATCCGCGACGACGGCGGCGACAACGAGCGCATCACCCAGTGCCCCTCCTTCGACGGCTTCCCGATGTTCAGTCGCGACGGCAAGCGCTTGGTGTTTGCGAGCAACCGCGCCGGCGCGGATCCGCACAACACGAACCTGTTTTTGGCGGAGTGGATCGAGTCGGCGAGCAGCGAGTGAAACTCGCGCTGAACTAGCGTATTCCGCAGGCGGCAAAGGCTCGGTCGCGAACGGCGCGGGCCTGAACGCGGGCCTTCGCCGCGCCGATTTCCAAAGCTTGCCAGACGCGCTCAGGATGCGCGAGATAACTCTCGCGCTGCGCGCGGGCGGCGGCGAAATGCACATCCATGGCCTCGAGCAATCGCGCTTTGAGGTGGCCGTAGCCCGGCGCGCCTGCGCCGCCGCGGCGAACCGCGTCCTTGAGGCCCAGCAGTTCGGGAGCATCCAGGAAGAGCGCCAGCAGATCGAAGAGGAAGATGCCGTCGGGATCCTTGGGCTCCTCCGGCGGGCGGGAATCGGTGACGATTTGGCCGAGACGTTTCTTCAAGGCCTTGCCCGATTCAAAAAGCCACACGTCGTTGCCGTAGGACTTCGACATCTTCTGCCCGTCGAGCCCGGGCACTTTCTTGGCCGCTCCGGCTGCGGGAAGAAGACATTCCGGCCGCCGAAATACTTCACAAGAGAAGGCTTCGTGGAAGTGCGCCGCCATGTCCTGCGTCATCTCGACGTGCTGTACTTGGTCTTGCCCCACTGGCACGAAGTCGGCTTCGTAGGCGAGAATGTCGGCCGCCATCAGAATCGGATAG
>CAZCXL010000331.1:0-3141 GCA_964502625.1 uncultured Planctomycetales bacterium
AGGTCTCCGCGACTTCACGGCGCGGCGGAGGATCCTGGCGCAGCAGTTCCGCCAGCCGCCGCTCGAGTTGGTCGGGAGCGATGGGTTTTTCGAGCCGACCACTTGCGGCCAAGGCGATCTCGCCGGTTTCTTCGCTGACGACGAGCGCAATCGCGTCGGTCTCTTCGCTGAGTCCCAGCGCGGCGCGATGCCGCGTGCCGAGTCGGGAAGAGACTTGCGGATTGCCAGTCAGCGGAAAAATCGCGCTGGCGGCCACGATGGATTTCCCGCTCACGACTACGCCGCCGTCGTGCAGCGGACTTCCGGGATAGAAGATCGTTTCCAGCAACACCGAGGTCACCGGCAGATCGAGGATCACGGCGCCTTCGGTGTACGGCTTCAAAGTCACCTCGCGTTCGAAGGCCACGAGAGCTCCGACCCGCTGGTTGGCAAGTCGGCGCGCGGCGGAGGCGATCTGGTGGATCTCGGGTTGCGCCGCGCCATTGCCGCGCAGACGCTCGAAGAGTTGCGCGCGGCCGAAACGGCCAATGCCTTGGCGCAACTCCTGCTGGAACAGCACCACGAGAATCAAGGCGAAGAAGGGCGTCACCACGGAAAGGATGTACTTCAGGACGTCGAGTCCGCCCGGCGCCAGCCGATCCAGCACGCCGAGCAACACCGTGACGCCGAAGACCACCAGGAACAGGCCACGCAACACGCCCACGCCGCGTGTGCCACGAATGAAGCGCAGAATTCCGTAGATCGCCACACTGAGTAGGGCGATCTCGATCGCATCGGTGATGCGGAAGTCGGAGAAGCCGGGAATCATGCGCACTCCTCCCGGTCTGCGCGCGCGCTGTTCGCGGCCGCGAGCACGCCACTCCAGCCGCCTCCATCGTGAAGCCGGATCCATGCTGCGCCTTGCGCGGCGCAGACGGCAGCCGCGTCGCTCGAGGCAAGATCCCGCGCGCTCGGCGCGAGTCCTGGAGTGAGATCCGCCAGGAAGGATTTCCGTGAGGGGCCGAGCATGAGCGGGAAGCCGAGGGCGCGCAGGGCGCCGCAACCCGCCACCACCGCGCGGCTTTGCGCCGCGTTCTTCGCGAAACCGATTCCCGGATCCAGCACGATCTGCATCCTACTCATACCCGCCTCCATTCCGCGATGCACGCGTTGCGCCAACTCATCGGCCACCTCGCCGAGCAGGTGACGATAGTCCGCCCGTTCGCTCATGTGGGCGGGATCGCCGCGGGTGTGCATCAAAATCGCGAGGCAGGCCCGGCTCGCCAAGAGCGGCGCCATCTCCGCATCGTGGTCCAGGCCGCTGACGTCGTTGATCATCGTGGCGCCCGCGTCCAGGCACGCCGCGGCAACCCGGGCATTGCGCGTGTCCACGCAGAGCGGCAACCCCAAGGGCAGTAAGGCCTCCAGGGCTGGTTCCAGAACCTCGAGTTGACGCTTCGCGCACACTTCCTGCGCTCCGGGCCGGGTGCTCTCCGCGCCGAGATCCAGCGCCGTCGCTCCCTGCTGCTGCAGCACGCGCGCTCGGGTGAGCAGCGCCCCTCGGTCCAGTGCACCATTCGCGGCAAGCAGCTCGCCGCCGTCCGAAAAGGAATCGGGAGTGAGGTTGAGGATCGCGAGCCAACGCGGTGCTGCGGGGAAAGGAGTCGCGTATGCCGCGCGCGCGCGGTTGAGCCGCCCCACGATCCAAGCGGCGCGCGCCACAGGACCGTCTGACGCGGGGATGCGGCTTGCGTGCGGAGCGACGAACGGTGGCTTCAGTACGCGCCACGCCCAGGAGCCGTCACTGAGAACTTGCTCCGCCCGCCATCCCATTTCCGCGGCGCGTGCTCGGGCTTCCTCGGACTCAGGCGCGGGGCCGCGCCAAAGCCCACCGCCAAGCGGGATCGCGTGGTGCGGCGCATCCGGGTGAGGGAGGTCCGCCGGATGCATGAATCCGCGGCGCGTGGCGCGCCTTAGGCCAGTCCTCCGCTTGCCGCCGGCTCCGCACCAGGCGGAGGGGGAGGCGGAGGCGGGGAGACCGATCCCTTGACGGGAAGCGGGGGCGGAGTGCGTCCGCCTTCGCCGCCGGGCGCGCCGGCTGGCGGTCGCAAACTCTCCGGCGTCGCTCCGGCCACCAGGGCGCGGAACTCGTCTTTACTGATCGTCTCGTGGAGGAGGAGAGCTTGGGTGACGCTCTCGGCCAGAACCCGGTGCTCTTCCAAGAAACCGCGCGCGCGCAAGTGCTGCGTGCTCAGGATCTGGCTCACCTCTTCGTCAATTTCACGCTGGGTGTTGTTCGAGTGTTCACGGCCCATGCCGTACTCATGGCCCAAGAAATCGTTGCCGGTGCGTTCGCCGAAGTTGACGGCGCCGAGTCTGGGGCTCATGCCCCACTGTGTGATCATCATCCGCGCCAGGCGAGTCGCGCGTTGGATGTCGTTGGAGGCGCCGGTCGTGATGTCCTCGCAGAAGAGTTCTTCTGCGGTGCGGCCGCCGTACAAGACGCAGATTTCGTCCAGCAGCCGATTGCGCGACCAGTGCATGCGGTCTTTCTCCGGCAGGAACATGGTGGCACCCAGCGCCATCCCGCGCGGAATGATCGTGACCTTGTGCACCGGATCGCTGTGCTTCATGAAAGCGTTGACCACGGCATGTCCGGCTTCGTGGTAAGCCGTGATGAGCTTGTCGTCGGCTTCCATCACCTGCGATTTTTTCTGACGGCCGAAGCGCACCTTGTCGCGCGCCTCTTCCAGGTCGGCCTGCATCACCCACTTGTGCTCGGCCATGGCGGCGATGATCGCGGCTTCGTTGCAGAGCGCCGCCAATTCGGCGCCGCTGAAGCCCGGAGTGCCGCGCGCGACCGTGGTCAAGTCCACGGAAGGATCGAGTTTGATCTTGCGGGTGTGGACCTTGAGGATCTTCTCGCGGCCGGCCACGTCCGGAAGGTCCAGCACGATCTCACGGTCGAAACGCCCGGGGCGTAACAGCGCCGGATCGAGGACGTCGGGCCGGTTGGTGGCCGCGCACACGATGATGCGATCGTCGGTGGAGAAGCCGTCCATCTCCACGAGGATCGCGTTCAGGGTTTGCTCGCGCTCGTCGTTGCCGCCGCCGAGGCCGGTGCCGCGCTTGCGCCCGACTGCGTCAATCTCGTCGAGGAAG
>CAZCXL010000332.1:0-3134 GCA_964502625.1 uncultured Planctomycetales bacterium
GTCGATGGGTGCATGATGCTGCAGCGGAGCTGCTAGATCGGGTTTTCGATTGCCAATAAGGGCATCGAGGCCGGCGCGCTCGGCGGCGCCGCGGCGCTCGACCCGGCGCTCGACTGGATCGCGCCGCACTATCGCGACTTCGGCATGATGTTCTTCCACGGACTCTCGATCGAGTCCATGTTCGACAACATGTACGGCAACTGCGACGACCTCGCGGTCGGACGCCAGATGCCGGTGCACTTCACTTTCCGCGAGCCGATCAAGTTCCTGTCGATCTCGTCGCCGCTCGGCACGCAGATTCCGCAGGCGGTCGGCATCGGCATGGCGATGAAGCGGCGCGGCGAGAAGGGCGTGGCGCTGGCCTCCTTCGGCGACGGCTCGACCAGCACGCCCGGCTTCCACTCGGGCATGAACTTCGCCGGCGTGTTCGGCGCGCCGGTGGTGTTCCTGTGCCAGAACAACCAGTGGGCGATCAGTTGCCCCTCCGAGAAGCAAACGATGAGTGAATCCTACGCCGTCAAGGGTGAGGCCTACGGCATCCCCGGCGTGCGCGTGGACGGCAACGACATGCTCGCGGTGTACGGCGCCGTCACCGAGGCGGTGGCGCGCGCGCGCGCCGGCGAGGGGCCGACCCTGATCGAAGCCGTGACCTTCCGCATGGGCGGCCACTCCACCAGCGACGATCCGACGCGCTACATCGAGGCATCGGTCTTCAAGGAGTGGGAGAAAAAGGATCCGATGACGCGTTTCCGCGCCTTTCTGATCGGCGAGGGCCACATGAGCGAGGACGAAGCGCTCAAAATTGTGAAAGATTCCGAAGCCGCGATGCTCGCTGCCGCGGCCGCCGCCGAGGCGAAGAAGCGCCCCGGCCTGGCCACCATCTTCAGCGACGTCTATGCCGAACTGCCGCCGCACCTTGCGGCGCAGCAGGCCGACTGCGTCCACCACCACACCACGCGCGGCGAGGGCGTGGACGAGAAAGGGGAGTTCCCGCTTTGAGCCAAATGACTCTCGTGCAAGCCGTCAATGACGCGCTGCGAACCGTGATGCGCACGGACCCCAACGTGCTCGTGCTCGGCGAAGACGTCGGCCCCAAGGGCGGCGTGTTCCTGGCCACCGACGGATTGACGAAGGAATTCGGCGAGGAGCGCTGCTTCGACACGCCGCTCAACGAGGACGGGATCGTGGGCGTGGGCATCGGCCTGGCCATCGCCGGCATGCGCCCGGTGTGTGAGATCCAGTTTCAGGACTTCATCTTTCCGGCCTTCGACCAGATTGTGAGCGAGGCGGCGAAGATGCGCTACCGCTCAGGCGGGCAGTACACGGTGCCGATGGTGATCCGCACACCCTACGGCGGCGGGATCCGCGGCGGTTTGTATCACTCGCAAAGTGGTGAAGCATATTTTTGCCACACGCCGGGACTGAAAGTGGGGGTGCCGTCGAACCCCTACGACGCCAAGGGTCTGCTGATTGCGAGTATCCTGGATCCGGATCCGGTGATCTTCCTCGAGCCGAAGGCGCTGTATCGCTCCTTCCGCCAGGAAGTGCCGGAGGGCACTTATTCGGTGCCGCTCGGCAAGACGCGCACGGTGCGCGAAGGCGATGCGGCGGTGGTCTTCTGCTACGGCGCGATGGTCCCGGTCTGCGAGACCGCGGCGACCCGCATCGGCGAAGCGCGCGGCAAGCAAGTGCGGGTCGTGGACCTGCGCACGCTGCTGCCGCTCGACGAAGAAGCGGTGCTCGAGCACGCGCGCGCTTGTGGGCGCGTGGTCGTGGTGCACGAGGCGCCGCGCTTCTGCGGCTTCGGCGGCGAAATCAGCGCGCTGATCGCCGAGAACGCGATCGAATGTCTGGAGGCGCCGATCAAACGCGTCGCCGGCTTCGACACGCCCTTTCCCAATACGCTCGAGCACTATTATCTGCCGGACGCGCGGCGGGTGATGGACGCGATCGAGCAGGTGCTCGACTTCTAGGAATCATCATGGCCGCACTCGAATTCAAACTGCCGGACATTGGAGAAGGTGTGCACGAGGGCGAGATCGTGCGCTGGATCGTGGCCGTCGGCGCCAGCGTCAAGCAGGACGAGCCGATCGTGGAGGTCATGACGGATAAGGCGACGGTGGAGATTCCTTCGCCGGGCACGGGCGTGGTGTCAAAGCAGAACTTCAAGGAGGGTGACATTGCGAAAGTGGGGGACGTGATCTTCGTGATCGATGGCGCAGGTGGCGCGGCCGCCGTACCGGCTCCCGCCCCGGCTCCGGCCGCTGCTCCCGCTCCTGCTCCCGCTCCCGCTCCCGCTCCCGCGAAGGCGGCTCCTGCGCCGACAACGGGCGGCGGCACGGTGGAATTCAAGTTGCCGGACATCGGCGAAGGCGTTCACGAGGGCGAGATCGTGCGCTGGATCAAGAAAGTCGGCGACGCGGTGGCCTTGGATGAGCCCATCGTCGAAGTGATGACGGATAAAGCGACGGTCGAAATCCCGTCGCCCGCCGCGGGCACGATGAAGTCCACCAACGTGGCCGAGGGCGCGATCGCCAAGGTGGGGGACGTCATTTTTGTGATCGCCACTGGTGGCGGTGCCGCCGCTCCCGCAGCGCCGAAAGACGCGCCCGCGCCTGAGCCTGCGCCCGCCGCTGACGTGGCTCAGGCGCCGCGCGATCCGGGAACCAAGGTGCTCGCTGCCCCGGCCACGCGCCGCCTCGCGCGCGAACTCGGTGTGGATCTCGGAACTGTGAATGGTTCCGGTCCGAACGGCCGCGTCAAACCCGAGGACGTACGCGCCGCAACCGCCAAGCCTGCTGCCACGCCCGTCGCTGCGCCTGTCGCCGCGCCTGCTCCCACGGCGCAACCGATCGTCCGCGCCGCGGCTGGAGCCAGAGAGGTGGATCGCATCCCCTTCCGCGGCATCCGCCGCAAGACCAGCGAAGCGATGGCGCGCTCCAAGCGCACTGCCGCGCACTTCTCGCTGATCGAGGAAGTGGACTGCACCGAACTGGTGGCCGTGCGCACGCGCGCGAAGGCTGCCGCCGAGCGCTACGGCATCAAGGTCACCTTCATGCCGTACATCATGAAGGCCACCGCGATCGCACTGATCGAGTTCCCGCAACTCAACGCCGAACTCGACGAGGAAAAGC
>CAZCXL010000333.1:0-3122 GCA_964502625.1 uncultured Planctomycetales bacterium
CGTTGGTGTTGATGACGCCGGGCTATCCGGACAAGGGATTGGTTCTTGAAGACTACGCAGACGATGCGCCTGGACTCGCGGAATGGCCCAGGATTCAGCTCGTGCATCCAGGCACGGTCTTGGTCTCCGTGGAGGATTGGCCGAGGGAAACTCTCGCTTCCGTGAGCTTGAGCTTCAAAGTGACCGGAGATGAATGGATTCACATCCGGAGCCCGCGTTCGTTTTACACGACCCGCGATTCGGGTGAGAGCCTCGGCAGATGTGCGTTCAACACACTCGGAACCGTCGAGTTCTCCAGCATGGAGGCGTGTACGCTCGTGCTCACCGTGGAGTGGTGGCACACGCCGATCCAGACGCGGGTGATCGCCTTGGTGCCGGAGAGTCAGCAAGTCGTTGCCTGGGAGGCTCCCCCCGCGGGTGGCGGCCCTGCGCGCATGCTCATCCTCGGCGCTGACGGTGCCCCGTGCGGTCGCACGGAAGTGTTTGGCGCGCCGAGTGCCGATTGGCAGGAGCCTGTGCACGAACCCAAGATTGCACTGGGCAGGACCGATGACGCGGGATGGCTCAACGTGCCGGGTTGGCCCACGACCACGGCGCCGCATCTGCGCCTGACTCCGCCCGGCTTCTCAACGCCGCTGCAGTTCTCCGTCCTGGCTGCGGTGGCGCAAGGCGGAAAAATCATCCTGCCGCCGGTCCCCCAAGATTCGTGAGATTGATGCGCACCACGTTCTTGCTGGTCCTTGTTGCGACGCTTGCATTCCTCTTCTGGCTGATGAGGGATAGGGAAGTGATGGGTGCCGAAGGGAACCCCCGTTCAAAAGCGGAATCCCAACTTCCCGCGGTTGCTGATTCCGCCACCATCACGCGATCCATCGCAAGTCCACTTGGAGGTGCAACGCCTCTCCCGCTTGCTGAGCCTGAAGATGGGCTGTTGATCGAGGGACGCCTCGCGTGGCCCACCAAACCTTGGAATGAGTCCGTGGAGATGAGCGCATGGTCCTCCGACTGGGTCGATCCTGCTTACATCACTTGCGCTACTGACGGGGCGTTCCAACTGGCCATCCCGCGAGCCACCGCATCCGTGAGCTTTCGCCTGCCGCCGGTTTTCCGAATTCTCCATGTGAGCGGCGCCACCCAAGTAGATGACGACAGCTTCCGCGTTGATGGAGCGCGGGACCACGTGCTGGTTGAGCTCGAGGTGCTCCCTCACGCGTTGTTTCAGCTCCTCCTGGAGGAGGGCCGCATTCCCCTCGCTCACCACGGTGGAATGCTGCTCATTTTTTATGGCACTAGCGATAGCCGCATGAAGGGATTCCAAACGGACGCCAATGGCCTGGTGCGCGCCCCGATGCACTGGCTAGAGGAAGCAACCGAAATCCATATCCAGATCTCGGAGATTCCAGCGGGATCCTACTTCTCGCAATCGTTCACTGGAGAGTTCCTCCGTTCGCACCCCGGACCTCATGAGATCCTCGTCCGCATTGGAGCACAAGTGCCCTTCTTCGCGCACGGACTCGACGGACGACCCGTGGCCGGTGCGCGCGTAGGTCGGGGGCAGGGCTCCGGGATTCCGTCAGGGATGGACGGCCAGGGTCACTACGTGGACTCAGTGCCTCACGCGGCAGAGGTCACGTTTTATGCGCCTGGACAGGTAGAGACTCGAGTGCTGGTAAGCGATCCTCCCCCGGAGTTACTGGACGTTGCCATGCCACGCGCTTCCACTCTCACCGTGAGGGTGGAGAACCACCGTCAGGAGCAGGCGCAGTCCTACCTGATTCGAGTCAGGTTTCTTCGTGAGGGATTCGCGTCGGTCCTCGCTCCGTCTGAGCACAGACCAGGATGGCTGACTATCGGACGCCATTACTCTACAAAACACTTTCGCAGCGGAGGTCCGATTGCGCACGAGGCAACATTGGCGTTCAACGAGAGTGGTTTGCTCCTACTTGACGGCATCTACACCGACCTGATTGCGGATGTGGAGGTTGCCTACGCGGGCCTGATCCTGCATCGCGAGCGCGTTCAGTTCATCCTCGACGGAGGCGCGCACGAGGTGATAGCAAGTGGTAGTTTTGCGGCGCGGACGGTGAGTGGACGCGTAACGGATGAGATGGGCGCAGCGCAAGCTGGAGTTCAAGTCATGATTGGAGAGGGTGACGGCGTTCATCTTTCCATGAACACTGACTCGGCTGGCGCTTTCACCTTCCACAACGTACCCGCGGAAGTGAATCTCCTCTTGCGCTGCGAGCAGGAGGGATTCGTCCCCGCGCGTGCCATCGCCGAAGCGGGAGTGCTCGAGTGCAAGGTTCTCCTCATTTGTCCCCGGGCACGCTCCGTTTCCGTCACGGCCATTCGCGAAGACGGACGACCCTTTCTAGAGGAGGACGGCACCCGGGTGAAAGCTCAACCGGAAGCGGTTCTTCCGGACGGATCCGTGGCACATTGCCAGGATGGCGAGGCAGGTAATGTCTGGGTCTTCCCTGCCTTACCGCCGGGCTTCGTCACCTTTCGATTCATTACCTCCGGGGGGAACGCTGAGGTTCTGCACGACACAAGCCAATCAGCCGCCACACTCATCCTGAGACGGCCATAAGGCGAGTGGAACACGAGGGCCGAGAACGTTTGGCGGTCCGGGACTAGCATGATGTCGTGCCCCGCGCCCTCCTCACGCTCGCACTGCTGCTGCTGATTGGCGGCGCGGCTTGGTGGATGCTGTCGAGCAAGTCTTCGGCCGCGCGAAACGAGGAATCCGCGGGCGCGAAATCGGTGACGCAGGCCCCGGCGGCGGGGACGCTGGGTGACGCTGCAGCTCGCGCGCCGGGAGCAGCCGAGGAGCCGTCCACTCGCGGGCTCGCGCGGGAAGAGATCGAGCTTCCGGCCGCGGCGGCGCAAACTGAGTTGCCCGCCTTCTGGTTCCGCGGACGGCTGCGGATCGTGAATGGGGAGCTGCCCACGCTGCCGCTGCTCAGTGCGGTGCTGATGCCATTCGGATCGGGTTTATCCGAAGAGCTCTCGGTGCCGATCGAGCCGAACAATCTGGAGTTTGCCGTGCCTGGGCACGCAGCCGTCTCGGAGTGTCATCTGCGCTTTCCCAACTTCATGCGGCCCACGCAAGTTTTTGGCCC
>CAZCXL010000334.1:0-3117 GCA_964502625.1 uncultured Planctomycetales bacterium
CGCGCGAGTGTGGCGCGAAATAGACGGAGCAGCTTGCCTCGGATCCACCATGCAACGACCTTGTCTCGCTCCGAACTCCCGTGGCACACACGCAGCGTGGTTGCCACTGGCCGGCCTTGGTCTGGCGCTTGCTGCCTGCGGGGAATCTCCTTCTGATTCCGCTCTCGTCGTCGCGCAGCAGCCCGATCCTCGCGCTCTCTACGCCGCGAACTGCGCGCTCTGTCACGGGCCCAACGGTGACGGTGACGGCAGTGTGGTGCTCGACCGTCCGGCGCGCTCCTTCAAACAGGGTGGTTTTTCCTTCGGCAATACGCCGGAGGCGGTCTACCGCACGATCAGCAGCGGCATCGGCGGCACGCCGATGCCGGGATTTGCGCAGGTGCTGGATGAGGCCGCACGCCGCGCGCTGGCGAGTTTCGTGATCGCCCTCGGTCCTGAGCAAGTGCCGGAGGCGGGGCTCACGAGCATCTTGACGGTAGGGGACCGGCCAGTGGTCGTGCGCGGACAATTCGCGCCGTTGATGGAAGGTGGACCGGAATTCACACGCGGTTTGTTGGTGGGCAATCCCGACGGCCTTTCCTATCAGTACGCCGCCGACGACGTGCGTCTGCTCGCCGTGCGCCAAGGTCCTTTCGTGGATCGCAAAGATTGGGGCGATCGCGGCGGATTGCCGCTCGAGCCGCTCGGTCGCGTGATCTATCTCGCTGCTCTTGGCGACGCGCGGGCGTCCGAGTGGAAGTCTTATCCCACCTACGAGGTGCGGGCCGTGCTGCGTGGCACTTCCTCCGTCGGTGCGCAGGCAGAGTTGCACTACGACCTCGTCGTCGGGGACGGCCCGGTGCTCGCGAGCGTCGAAGAGTCCTGCCGCGCGATCTCCTACGCAGCCGGTTCCGGCTTCCTCCGTGAGTTCAGAGTCACTCCCGTCGGAGAGATGGTCCGCCATCGTGACGAGGACGGCAACGCTTGGCGGCTCGCGCGGATCGGCACCCAGGCTTGCGCCATCCGCGCGCGCCGCGCCCAAATTTTGGCCATCGAGTACGTCCTGCTGAAGGAGCCGGCCGAAGCCCCGTTTCAACGGCTCGTCGAGGAGGCACCCTGATGCTCGCGTTCGCACTCATGGCGCTGCAGTTGGAATCGGATTCCTGGACCGTCGAGCACTATCCACTCCCGGCAGGAGAAGTGGTCGAAGTCGGCGGCATGGACTTTGGACCCGACGGCGCGCTGTGGGTTTCCACGCGGCGCGGGCAGGTGTGGCGCGTGTCCGATCCGCTTGGTGATCCCGCCGCGGCGCAGTGGACGCTCTTCGCTGAAGGCTTGTATGAAGGATTGGGTCTGAACTGGTACCAAGGTCGCCTGCTGGTGCTCCAGCGCGGCGAGTTATCGGAGCTGCTCGACCACGACACCGACGGCCACTGCGACGAGATCCGCACGATCACGCAGGACTGGGGCATGTCCGGCAACTATCACGAGTTCGCTTTCGGCCTCCCCGACGACGCCGCCGGCAATCTCTGGATGTCGATCAATCTCGGCTTCTGGAGCCCGGAATGGTGGCATGGCATGTCGAAGGCGCCGCGCCGCGGCTGGATCCTGCGCATCTCGCCCGACGGCACAGTGACACCATGGGCGTGCGGAGCGCGTTCGCCTTGCGGACTGGGCATTGGTCCGGGCGGCGAGCTCTTCTACACCGACAACCAGGGCGACTGGATGCCCACCAGCCCGATCTTCCACGTCGAGCGCGGCGATTGGTTCGGCCATCCAGCTTCGCTGCGTTGGACCGAAGACTACGGCAATGGGGAACGAATTCCGAGCAGCACCGAGCCGGCGGCGCGCACGCGCAAGCCCGCAGCCGCATGGATTCCCTACAAGTGGTCGCGCAGCACCGCGAATTTGTTCATGGACCAGAGCCAAGGCGCCTTCGGCCCTTTCGCAGGACAGATGATTCTCGGCGAGTTGACCAACGGCATGCTCCTGCGCGCCGATTTTGAACAAGTGCAGGGCCAATGGCAGGGAGTGGTTTGGCCGCTGCGCCAGGAAGTGGGCTCCATCTGTCGCATTGCGCAAGCGTCCGACGGCAGCGTGTTCTGTGGCTTCACGAATCGCGGTTGGGGCGGGCTTTCGCCCGGCCATGGGCTCGCTCGCGTGCGCTTCACCGGCGTGACGCCGTTTGAAGTGCTCACGGCCCGCGCGACCGAGGACGGATTCAAACTGCGCTTCACGCAACCAATTGATCCTGCGAGCCTGACCGTCGCTGCCGCGCACGTCACCCAGTACGACTACTTCGATTGGTGGGACTACGGCTCGCCACAGCAGAATCTCACGTCGCGCGCGGTTGCGTCATGGACGATGGACGCCGATGGCTTCGGCGCGCGGATGCGCGTCGTCGGCCTTGAGCCGGCGATGTGCGCCGAAGTGGTGCTCGACGGCGTGCGCAGTACCGGTGGAGCCACGCTGCTGCATCCGGAGTTTCACGCCACGCTCAATCAGCTGCCCGGACGCCCGCTCACTACCGCGCAAGTCGCCAAGCGCGTGAAGCCGCCGGAAGCGCGCGCCGTCACTGACGAAGGCTGGCTGAATCTGACATGGGCCGACCCCTTCGACCTCTGGAGCGGCGGCGAAGGCTGGCAGCTCGTGGACGCCGACGTGGATCCCGCGGATCCGCGCAAGTTTGCGGTGCGCTCCGGCCAAGGGGCGCTCGTCAACGGCGACGGCCGTGCGCCGGACCTGATCAGTGAGAACCAGTTCGGCGACATCGAGTTCCGCTTTTCTTTCATGCTTCCACAAGGCGGCGACAGCGGACTCTTTTTCCAAGAGCGCTACGAATTGCAATTGGTGGACGATCCGTGGCAATGCGGCGGCATCATCAACGGCAAGAATCCGCGCCAGGCCGCGTACCGCGGCCCGGGGCAGTGGCACCTTGTGACCGGGCGTTTCTATGCGCCGCGCCTCGACGCGCAGGGCAAAAAGACGGAAAACGCGCGCTTCGAGAACGTGGCAGTGGACGGCCTGATCACCGTGCCCGCCTGTGAGGCCGAAGACATCACGCCGGGCGCCCTCAGCGGCGAAGCCCCGCGTGGCGCGCTGCGTTTTCTCGCTGCGTGCCTCAGGGCTACACATCGG
>CAZCXL010000335.1:0-3079 GCA_964502625.1 uncultured Planctomycetales bacterium
CAATCCAAAGCGCGCGCCGCGATGTTGCGACTCGTGTGCAAGCGTGAGCAACAGGCGCGCGCCGGTGGCGCCCACCGGATGCCCGAGCGCGATGGCGCCGCCGTTGGGATTGGTGCGTTCCGGATCCAGAACCCCGAGCGCGCGTTCGCGCCCCAGATGCTCGCGCGCAAAACTGTCGCTCGCAAAGGCGCGTTCGCAAGCGATCACTTGTGCCGCGAAGGCTTCGTTGATTTCCACGACTTCCATCTGCTCCAACTTCAATCCTGCTCCCTCGAGCGCGGATGCGCTGGCAAACACGGGGCCCAAGCCCATGCGCGCCGGATCACAGCCCGACCAAGCCCAGGCGCGAATTGCAGCCAGGGGTTTCATTCCCAACTCTCTCGCACTCGCCTCGGTGGTTAAGAGCAGCGCGGCGGCGCCGTCCGTGATTTGGCTGGAGGATCCCACCGTGACAATGCCGTCGGGCTTTTCGAAGAAAGGCTTCAATTTGGCCAAGGCTTCCAGGCTCTGACCTTCCCGCAGCCCATCGTCGTGCGCGATGGCTCCGGTGCTGCCGCGCGATCCCAGCGGGAGCACGGGCATGATTTCGCGCGCAAGGCGCCCGGACTTCTGCGCGACCTCGACCCGCTGATGGGAGCGCAACGCGCATTGGTCACTGGCCTCGCGCGTGATGCCGAAGTCGCGCGCAAGGATTTCGGCGGTCTTGCCCATGATCAAGCCGTTGGTTGGATCGGTCAGGCCCTCGAGCAAAGTGATCCGAGGATTCATCATGCTCAGACGAAAGCGCGTGAGCGCGGCCAGTCGCTGTCCGAAGTTGCGCGCCTTCGCAAGCCGCGCGAAAAAGCGCGTGGCTTCCTCGTTGTAGGCAAGGGGATAGCCGCTCATGTGCTCCACTCCCAGGCAGAGGTAGAGATCGCCGATCCCCGCCAGTAGGTTGGATGCGGCGCTCGTCACCGCCTCGAATCCACTCGCGCAGTTGCGCGCGACCGTACGCGCGGGAACGGAGCGCGGCACTCCCGCGCGCAAGGAGATCACGCGCCCGACGTTGGCTTGCGTGAACGGGGGCCCCACGCAACCGGCGATCACCTCCGAGATCAGGCCAGGATCCACCCCGGCGCGCGCCACGAGTTCGCGCGCGAGTTGAGCACCTAGGTGCGCCGCGTCCTCTCCCTGGAAAACTCCCCCGGCCTTGACGAAGGGGGTGCGCAGGCCGGCGGTCAGAACCAGACGGGGCGCATCGGGACGGGCGGCGTAGCGGAGCATCAAAGGGATTTCTGGACGAAGGATGCTTAACGATGTAAACTTTACAGCGTAAACTAGCCGACAGCAAGAGAGATGGCCGCACGATCACGCAAAGTTGGGGCTCCGGCCGGCCGCGAGGTCGGGAGGAACGGGGTGGATCTGCGCCGCCGCCTGCTCGACGCCGCGCGGAGGCAGCTCGTGCAGCACGGCTATGCCCATCTCACCATGCGTCGGGTGGCGGCGCGGGTGGGAGTGACGGCGACGGCGATTTATCTGCACTTCAAGGACAAGGACGATCTCATCCACGCGCTGATTGATGAAGGCATGGAAGCCCTGCACCTTGCGCTGGAGGCGTCCGACGTGCGCACGGCTTCGCCCCGAGCGCGCCTGGAGTCTCTGAGCCGAGCGTTAATCGCCTTCGGTCTTGCCAATCCGGAGTACTACGAGATCATGTTCCTGCAACACCCCGAGCGCATGTCGCGTTTTCCTGCGGACATGTATCGCCGCGCACGGCGCAATCTCGAGCGCTTCGGCGAAGCCGTGGAGCCTTTCGTGAAGGAAGGCGATCCCATGCTCGCGACTCACGCGCTGTGGTGTTTGTTGCACGGCACGATTTCCTTGCGGCTTTCGGGTCGCCTCGACGCTTCTCTCGATCCCGATCGCTTCACTGACGAAGCGGTCATCCGCGGTTTACGCATGCTCGGCGCTTGATCCATGTGGACTCTTCTTTTACTCATTGGCTTTGGCGTCGGACTCCTGGCGCTGGGCTTCTTCGGCCTTCCGTTGGGCGCCTGGACTCTGTTCCTCGCGGTATTTCTGTTCCTCTGGAGCGCTCACTGGTTGAGTTGGGTGGTCTTCGCGGCGGTGGCCGTGATTTTCAACGTGCCGCTGATTCGGCGCACTCTGGTCACGGGACCGCTGATGAGCTTTTTGGAGCGTGCCGGCTTGCTGCCGAAGATCTCCAAGACCGAGCGCGAGGCGCTCGAAGCCGGCACGGTTTGGTTCGAAGGAGAGCTCTTCTCCGGTGACCCGGATTTCGAGAGGCTCTTCGAGGAGAACATTCCTTCCCTGACCACCGAGGAAGAAAAATTTCTCGCGGGGCCGGTCGAAACGGTCTGCCGCATGTGCGACGACTGGCAGATTCATCAACGGCGCGATCTCCCGCCGGAGGCCTGGGCCTATCTCCGCGACCACGGCTTCTTCGGCTTGATCGTGCCCAAGGAGTACGGCGGTCTCGCCTTCTCGGCAGCAGCCGTGAGCGAAGTGATCGGCAAACTCTCGACCCGCTCGATCCCGCTCGGCATCACTGTCATGGTGCCCAACTCTCTGGGGCCGGCTGAACTGCTCGCACACTACGGAACCGAGGCGCAAAAGCGCGAATTGCTGCCGCGGCTTGCGCGCGGTGAATTGCTTCCCTGTTTCGCTCTGACCGAGCCGCATGCAGGTTCGGACGCCGGTTCGATTCGTGCCACCGGTGCAGTCTTCCGCGACGCAGACGGCGCGCTCAAATTGCGTCTGGATTGGGGTAAGCGCTACATCACGCTCGCTTCGCGCGCGAATCTCATCGGCCTGGCCTTCAAGTTGTTGGATCCGGAGAACTTGCTCGGTCATGGCGTCGAGCCCGGCATCACCTGCGCGCTGATTCCGGAGGACGCGCCTGGAATCGTGCGCGGCAAACGTCACGATCCTTTGGGCGTGCCGTTCATCAATTGCCCCTTCGAAGGCCACGGCGTGGTGGTGGGCGTGGACGCGATCATCGGCGGCCCGGAGCGCGCCGGCCAAGGCTGGCGCATGCTGATGGAGCAACTCGCCGCGGGGCGCGGCATCATGCTGCCGG
>CAZCXL010000336.1:0-3076 GCA_964502625.1 uncultured Planctomycetales bacterium
GGGCAGCAGGCCGTCGGTCCAGTTCACCGCCATTTCTTGGTAGCCGAACCATCCATCGCAATTGGCGTCGTAGATGACGAGCGGGCCGAACGGCGTCTCTGCGGAGTACGTGGCGATCGAGCGGAAGAAAATCGGGCCGCCTTCGTCCTGCATCTGCAGGTTGAGTTGCACGCCTTGAATGACGTCGCTGGATCCGCCGCCTGCAATCATCAAACGGTAAGGCCGCGTGCTGCCGTCAGGATGCTTGCGCATCACCTCGATTTCTGCGGGCTTGGCTCCGAGCCGGAATTCTTTACTGGGCGCGTCGCCGCCGAGTAGGCGAAAGCGATCGGTGGCAAGGTGTTCGATGGAGATCGGCGGAGTGATGCCGGGGATGGAACTCGCGGGATCTCCCACCTTTGCGACTCCGGTGCGTTTCCAGGTCAGATAGAAATCGTCGGATAGATCGGTGGAATGGAGCACGCTGCCCGGCTTTTTCTCAGAGCCGAAACTCAGCGGCGCAGAACTCCACTCAACGCCCTCGGCGGGTTTCATCTCTTCGGGATTGAAGGTGGCGGCTGCCGCTTCGTCTTCTTCACCCGGTTTGACGATGCCCAGGGTAAAGCGCAATTCTTTCCACATGCGCTCCGCGTCAGCGAAGGGTTTGTCGTTGGTGAGATCCAATTTGCGCCGCGCTTCAAGAAAACTCTCGTATGCGGCCAAGGATTTCATGCCGTCGCCGTCATCCGGGAAGATGCGCGGGTTGTAGAGGTTGCCGCGCATGTTGTGCGCGAACGACGCGTAGTAGAGGTCTCCGACGTTGTCCAGGTTCTGCGCAAGCACATCTGCGCTCTCACGCGCGATACGCAAGTCGACTTCCTCGGATTTCGTGACCGCGGCGATGTGCAGTCGGTTCGCCACCAGCAGATCTTGACCCACGTAGCGCGCGCGCTTGTCCCGGTCATCGACGCTGAGCAACTGAAGATAGCGGTCGTAGTTGCGCGCGAAACTCGAGTTGGTGACGCTGGTCCAAATCTGGATGAATCGGTCGCAGAAAACGTTCAGTGCCTCGTCATCGAGGTGCACGGAGCGCGCGTCGGCGCGCTGCAGAAAGAGCAGCACCGCCTCATCCTTGTAGCGGAGTAACAATCGCTCTTGCGCGGACGTGTCGCCGACCTCCTCGGCTTGCTTCCAGCCTTGCAGGAAATCGGTGATTTTCGAGGGTTCCTGCGGCGCGGGACCTGCTGCGAGCAGAACCAGCGGCACGCAGAGCAGGGCCGCCAACGGGACGGGCATGCGCATGTCCCTGGATTCTATCCCTTCCGGCGTGCACGCTTGGCGAGGAAGCGGCGCTCCGAGGCGGACAAGGATGGCAATCCTTGGCTGCTGATCTTGGCCAGGATGCGGTCGAGCTCCCGCTCGGTTTGCGCGCGGAGCCGAGCTTGGCGCGCCTCGCGCCGGGAGCGGAGCCGCGACCGGAAGGAGGCCAGCGGCGTTCCGGTACTCCAGCCCCGGCGCCAGAAGCCCCCTACAGCGGTCCAGCCCGTGAGCGCGCCGACGAGGTGCACTTGGTGAGCAATTCCCGAGTCGCGCCCCGCAAGGGTTCCGATGAGCCACAAAACATCAAGCGCCAGGAGGGCCACGAAGAAGTGGATGAGGCGGCAGGAGAAAAAGAGCAGATTGATCCGTCGGTCGCCGTACATGGCCGCGGAAGCAGCAAGTACTGCGAAAACGAGACCGGAGCCCCCCACCACGGGGTACGCAAAGGCTGCGGGCATCAGTAAGGCGAGCAGCAGCGTGACGCCGGCTCCGATTGCCGTGGTGAGCAACAGAAAACGCACGAACCGCATGCCGGGCCAGATGCGCTCGATCTCGGGCGCAAAAGATGCGAAGAAGAGCGCGTTGAACAACAAATGCAGGACGTCGCCGGTGCTGTGCAGCAGCGCGTAGCCCAGCACGCCGGGGAGAAAGCGCAGCTCGCCGTGGAGTAGGGCCGCCGGCTCGAGAACGAGATAGGCGAAGGGCTCCGGCGTTTTGAGCCCGAGCAAGAAATCCGTCACCCAGAGGACAATCCAGGCGATCAGCAAGCCACGCGTGATCGGACCGAAAGCAGGCATCGCGCTACACTGCAGGGATTCTAGGAGCGAAATGCAATGAGTTCTCCCGCATCCTCGTCTTCATTGGAACGCGGTCGCCTGCTCGATGGCAAGGCCGCCGCCGCCCTGATGCTGGAGTCCCTGCGAACGCAGGTCGCGGAGGGTGTGGCTGCCGGTAGGCCACGGCCTGGGCTTGCCACGGTGATCGTGGGCGAGGATCCGGCCTCGCAGGTTTATGTGCGGAACAAGCGCCGCGCCTGCGAGAGAGTCGGACTGGGAAATCAACATCATGAGTTGCCAGCGAACAGTGGGCAGCAGACGTTGTTGCGACTCATCCGCGCACTGAACGCAGATCCTCAGGTGCACGGGATTCTGGTGCAACTGCCTCTGCCGCGCGGTCATGGCTACGACGAGAACGAAGTGCTTGCCGCTCTGGATCCGGCTAAGGATGCGGATGGATTCCATCCACTGAACCAGGGTGCACTGTTGCAAGGGCGCCCTGCGCCTTTGCCCTGCACTCCGCGTGGTGTCATGCATCTGTTGGCGGCGGCGCAAGTATCGCTGGCAGGGAAGCATGCGGTGGTGGTTGGACGCTCCAACATTGTGGGAAAACCGGTTGCACTGCTCCTGCTGCGCGAACATGCCACAGTGACGATCTGTCACTCGCGAACGGCAGATCTTGGATCGGAAGTGGCAAGAGCCGACGTGCTGATTGCGGCGGTGGGCGTGCCGCGATTGGTGAGAGGAGAGTGGATTAAGCCGGGTGCAGTGGTGGTGGATGTCGGAGTGAATCGCCTGCCGGATGGAAGTTTGTGCGGAGACGTTGAGTTCGAGGAGGCGGCCAGGCGTGCTGCGTGGATTACGCCGGTTCCAGGCGGAGTAGGGCCGATGACGATTGCGATGTTGTTGAGGAATACGGTGGAGTTGGGGTGGGCACCCTAGCCCAGATACTGGCCCCGCCGATTGGAGCAAGAAATGCGCTCGTTGGTTACGTCGTCGCG
>CAZCXL010000337.1:0-3056 GCA_964502625.1 uncultured Planctomycetales bacterium
CGGCGCGGCAGCGGGAACAGGCGCGCCCTCCGGCTCTTGCGGAGCCAGGAGGGCGAGATAGATCCAGAACGTGGAAACCATGGGTCGGAAGGGAGCGCTGGCTGGCCCCCCCCTCTACATCGGCAGGATCACCGCGGTTGCAGTAATTCTTGCAGGCGGCGCTCGAGGGCCTCGTTCTGGAGGCGAACTTCCTTGAGGAGCTGCTCCACTTTATCGGAGCGCTGCGGCAGGCTCTCCAGTTCACATTCCGCGAGGTGCTTGCGCCGCGCCTCTTCGACGAGCAGGGAAAGCTCATCGTCGGGCCACAGTTGGCGCACTAGGCTTGCGGTGCGGTCCACCAGATCGCGCAGTTCCACCACTTGCGCATCGCTGCGTAATTCGCGGGCGAGCGCGGAGGTCTGTTCCTGCAGCGCTGCGTAGGAATCGCCGCGGGCGTGCTCACTCCTCCGCAGGAACTCGGCGAACTGTCCGACCGCGCCGGCGAGCCGGAAGCGCGGCGTCGCGAGTTCCCAGCGGCTGCGCGCGTCGGACAGTCCAATCTTGCGCTCGAGCTCGACGAACTCAGCAGCGCCGTCAGGCTTCCAACGCAGCCGGATGGTCGCCAGCGTGCCCGGGCCGTCGATCAGGTCGGTGAGCCGGAGCTCGTAGAGGGCCACCATCTCGTGACCGGCACCGATCTCCCCCGCGTCCACCGCGTCATTGCGGAAGTCTTGGTCGCGCATCACTCGGTTTTCGTAGCCGAGTTGGCGCCACTCGCTGACGGTGCCATGGTTGAACTCCACTTGCACGCGCATTTCCCGCGCAATCACCTGCATGGTGCCCGTGAAGTGGTCGACCAGCACGCGCTTGGATTCTTCCATGCTGTCCACGTAGTGGCAGGCCCCATCGCCTTCATCGGCGAGGCGCTCCAGGAACACGTCGTTGTGGTTGCCCATGCCGACTCCGATCGTGGTCAAATCCACGTCGGCCTCCGCGCTGAGACGCACTTTGGCGAGAATCTTGGCCTGGTCGGTCTCGCCGGTATTGGCGACGCCGTCGGAAGCGAGCACCACCCGGTTCACCGCGTCCTTGCGAAAGGCGCGCTCAGCCATGGCGTAGCCCAGGAAGAGCCCTTCGGCGGCGTTGGTGCTGCCGCCGGTGTCCAGGGCGCGCAATGCCTCGCGAATCTTCCAGCGCTCGGCGCCCGCAGTCGGCGCGAGCACTTCATGACCGTTGGAATCGAAGGTGACGAGTCCGATGGTGTCGTCGTCGCGAATTTGGTCCACCAGCAACTCCAAAGAATTCTTCACCAATTCCATGCGGTTTTGCTGTGCCATGGAGCCCGATTTGTCCACCACGAACACCAAGTTGAGCGGCTTGCGCTGGGCCCGCGACACTTCGCGCGCCTTAAGGCCGACGCGCAGCAGCAGATGCCGGTCCGAGGCGAACGGCGTCGGCGCGGCCTCGAGCTCGAGGGCAAAATCGCCCTGGCTCGGCGGCGCCAACTCGTGGCGGAAAGAGTTCACGAACTCCTCGGTCCGCACAGCGGACTTCGGCGGCAGGTGGCCCTGCACGAGGTAGTTGCGGGCCAGCCCATAGGACGCGGAATCCACGTCGGCCGCAAAGGTGGACAGCGGATCCTCGAGGGTGCGCACCACCGCGTTGTCCCCGTAGTAGCGGAAGAACATGTCGCGCGGAGTCTCGTTGCCGTGGCGGCGCAGATGGAGCAGGACGTCTTCTCCCCTGTAGCGGCGGCCGAAGCCGTCGTCGAAGTCGCGGAACCGGTCCGCGTTCTTGTCTTCGGAGTCGAAGCCGGCAACGTCCTCTCCGACGTAGCCGAGCCCGGTGAGGACGTCGTCCTTGGACTTCTCGCGGGACGCTTCCAATTTGGCGATCGCAGGGGATCCCGCAGGTTCCATGCTCAGGAGGAGTGACATGGATTCCTCCTGAGGGAGCGGAGATTGCACCACCAACCCCCGCAGGTCGGAGGACGGCGACTCACTGCGGTCGGGACCGTGGTACAGCCCACCACCCCGGAGATTGGTATTCGGCGCGGCGTATCCCATCTGCGACAGAGAATCCAAGAGCGCCGTCTCTCCGCCTCTTTCACTCAGCCTCGGCTGCACACCCTGCTGCCACAGCACGATGAGGCCGGCGAAGATCACCAAGGCAGCTGCCGCCCGCATCCAGATCGGGAAGCGCAGCACCGGTTTGCGCTGATTCGCGGCGCTGGCCTCGGCACGCAAGGCGGCGCGCCGTTCCGAAGTCAGCCCCCCGCTTGCAGCGGGTGCACTCTCGCGCAAGGCACCCAAGGTGCGGCGCAGGGCTTCCAATTGCTCGCGCAACTCCGTGCTGGCTGCGAGTTCGGCTTCGAAGGCGCGCGTCTCCTCCGGCGTCATCTCGCCGAAAAGGTAATCGGTCAGCCGGGTTTGGGGTCCGCGCTCTTGATCGTGGTCGTGCTGCGTCATGAAATTTCTCCTACAGAGCCTGGGCCGAACGAAGCCGTTGCGTGAGCCGCTGCATCGCCTCGTGCACGATCCAGCCCACCGTGCCGGCTTTCACGCCGAGCACTTCGCCAATCTGCGCGTAGGAGAGGCCGTCGTTCACTTTGAGCGAGAGCGCCTCGCGCTCCCGTGCCGGCAGGAGGTCCCATTCCCGACGCACCAAGGCCAACACTTCCGCGTCGGCGCTTTGGTCTTCCGGGGTGGGAGCGTCCACCGCCTCCAGGCGGTCGCGGCGCAACTGCTCGCGGGATTCGGTCTTCATCAGGTCGTAAGCCAAGTTGCGGCAGACACGGAAAAGCCAAGGTCCGGCGGAGTCCGCGCTGCCAATCTCGGGCGCCTTCCGGAGCAAGCGGAGGAAAGTCTCCTGGACGATGTCTTCGGCCCGGGTCCGGTCTCTGAGGAGTCCGGTCGCGAACCGCAGCAGTCGGCCTTGATGCCTTTCGACCAGTTGGTCGAAAGCCTCCGCAGAACCGGCCGCGTGCGCCGCCAGCAAACTGCCGTCGGCCATCGGTTCGGTATCCGGGGAGGGAGGCTTCCCGTCGCTCACGTCAGGAAAACGCCGCCTGAGGCGGG
>CAZCXL010000338.1:0-3056 GCA_964502625.1 uncultured Planctomycetales bacterium
AACGGAGTGGGCTTGGGAGTGTTGCCTCGCGAGCAAGCCGCGCGACGCACCCTCCTGCCCGTTCCGCCCCACACCTTGATCTCAGGATTGAATCATCTGGAGATTCGGCCGCCGAAAACAGGTGACGACATCACCTTGTCCGGCCTCCGCCTGCTGGAGCGCGGCTATCGGGACTTGCTGGGAATCCATCCACTGCGGGTGCAGGTCGTGGACGCGGACTCCGGACTCGGCGTCCCCGCGCGGCTGGTCGTGCTGGGCGCGGACGGACGCGCGGCGTTGCTGCATTACCCGGAGGCCGCAGGCTTCCCCACTCGGGCCGGCGTTCAGTACGTGGACGCCGCCGGACGAGGATTGCTGGAGCTCGGACCTGGACTTTGGCGCGTGCATGCGATGCGCGGCACCGAGTGGAGCCATGCGTCCAGCGAAGTGCGCATGCCGACAGCCGGAGAATCGGGAGTGCTGGTGCTGAAGATTCGGCGCGAAGTGGACACGCGGGGTTGGATGTCCTGCGACACCCATCTGCACACCCTGACCTTCAGCGGACACGGCGATGCCACGCTGGAAGAACGCGTGCTCACTCTCGCGGGGGAAGGCGTCGAGGTGGCGATTGCCACCGATCACAACCACCAGACGGACTACACGCCCGCGCAGCGCGCTGCCGGAGTGCAAGATGCCTATCTTGCGATCATCGGCAATGAGGTCACCACCGATCTCGGGCACTTCAACGCCTTCCCCTTCGCAGCCGGCAGCGCCAAGCCCAATCCAGAACTCACCGAGTGGCCGGGACTTGACGCCGAGATTCGCGCACGCGGCGCCCAGGTGGTGATCTTGAACCATCCGCGTTGGCCAAAGCCTGAAGAAGGCCCCTTCGGCGTTGAGCGCTTGGATTTGATCAGCGGCGATTTTGGCAGTCAGCTCCACTTGCCTGTGGATGCGATCGAAATTTTCAATTCGAGTGAGCCACCGGAGCGTTGGAAGATGGTGCTCTCGGATTGGTTCGCCCTGCGCAACGCCGGGGTGCGCGTGCTCGGCGTGGCCTCTTCGGACTCGCACACGGTCGGTAATCCGGTGGCGCAAGGTCGCACCTACTTCTCGTGCGCAGCGGAAACGCTCGCTGAGTTGGATGAGCAACAGGTCGTCGACGCCTTCCGACGCGGCGCGTTGAGCATGAGTCAGGGTCTCTTCCTCACCGTCACCGCGGACGGCGCCGGCCCCAGCGAGCAGATCAGCGCGCACCAAGGATCCGTGCGGGTCCAGCTGCGCGTGGCGGGAGCCTCCTGGGCGAGCGCGACCCGCGCCGACCTGTTCCTCAACGGCCAGCGCGTGCGCAGTGAGCCTCTCGCTGCAGACGGCGGCGCATTCAACCACACGCTTGAATTCGCGCTGCCCGTTCCCGCTCATGACTGTTGGCTGGTGGTCCTTGCGCAAGGACCGGTGCCGGAAGGCGGTTGGTGGACCACAGTCCAATCCCATCTCGCTGCGCTCTCCAACCCGATTCTGATTGACGGAGATGGTGATGGTGTCTGGCGCAGTCCGCGCGAGATCGCCGCCAGTTTGCATGCCGCCTTGGGGAATCAACCCGAGGCCTTCGGCACGGCACTCTCCGCACACGACGCAGCCATTGCGCAGCAGGCCGCCGTACTCTGGCTCAGTCACACGAGCCTCCCGGCAGATGCTGCGGCCACGGAATCTCTCTGTGCCCACGCGGGAGCGCAGCAGGCGCTTCTCCGGCGGCTGTTGACCGAATCCGCAACCCAATGATCTCCATGCGCTCCCTCCCCTTGCAGATGATCGGGCTCGCCGCGGTGACGCTGCTGCTGAGCTTCGCGGCGAACGCCTTGCATCCGCAAGGCATCGAAGCCACCCGCAACTATTTCGCGAAGCCGCAGCACAACTTTCAAACGCTGAGCAGTGAGGACTTCCGCGAGTATTCCGCCTATCCGGCGGCGGGAGAAGTGGACGTCGTCTACCTCGACGCGCGTCGGCGCAGCCTCTACGAGCGCGGACACGTGCCCGGCGCGTGGTGCGTTCCCCGCAACGATCCAGCGGCCTTGGAAAGTGCGCTCAAGGCGATCGAAGCCGCCGGCATGGTGGTGATCTATTGCCAGGGAGGAAATTGTGAGGACTCCATCTTCACCGCCGAAGATCTGGTCTACCGCAATGGAGTGGATGCATCGATCGTGTTCATCTTCGAGCCGGGATGGGATGAATGGGTGAAAATCAAGGGGCCGGTGCGCGAAGGAGCGGAGCGATGAGCACGCGACCCACTGCATGGCGTTTGCCTCCCGCTTTCCTCCGGCTCGTGCTCGGCGCGGTGTTCGTCGGCTATGGCTGGATGAAGATCAGTGATCCTTACTCTTACTTGAAATCCGTGCACGAGTATGCAGTCCTCGACGGACACGCCGTGTTCGGCATGCCGCTGGAGAACCTGGCCGCAATCGGCATACCGATGCTGGAGATCGTCTGCGGCCTCGCGCTCGCCTTCGGCTGCTGGCGCCGCGGCGCGGCGGCGTGGTTGGCGAGTTTTCTGCTGCTGTTCACCACCGCCGTGATCGTGCGCAGCATGGATCCAGCGGTGGATCCGAGCCAGTCGCATTGGTGGCTGCGCGCCTTCGATTGCGGGTGCGGCACCGGGGTGGTGGTGGTCTGGGAGAAAGCGGTGATGAATCTCGTGCTGCTGGCTGCGTTGCTGCTGCTCGGCCTGCGCCGCGATCGCGTCAGCGCGGACGCCAAGCCTTGAGTTCTGCTGCGCGTGTGGAGACCGTGCGCGCCGCGGACGGCCTGGCGCTCCACTCGTTCCGCTGGTCCCCGCCGGGCACTCCCCACGCGCGCTTGCTGCTCATCCACGGGCTCGGCGAGCACCTGGAGCGCTACGAGGCCAGTGGCGCGGACTTCGCGCGCTCCGGCATCGAGACCGTGGGCTGCGATCTGCGCGGACATGGACGCTCGGGCGGACGTCGCGGCCACGTGCGACGCTGGGAGGACTACCACATGGATCTGGACGCGCTCTGTCCCCCCAGCCCGTTCGCCGTGCTTGGACATTCGATGGGCGGATT
>CAZCXL010000339.1:0-3055 GCA_964502625.1 uncultured Planctomycetales bacterium
CGGAAGGCCAGCGCGCGCTCGAAGGCATCGAGCAGGAACTCGGCAAGGTCGAGGCTTGGTTGCAGGCCGAGTTTCGCGGCGGACCGCGCGAATTGGCTCCGCTGCTTGCGCACGCGGCTCAGTTCCAAGGCAAACGCGTGCGCGCTGCCCAGGTGCTTCTGGTCGGGCGTGCTTGCGGGCAGTTGACGCAAGAGCATCACCTCATCGCAGGGATCATTGAGCTGATCCACGCGGCTACGTTGGCCCATGACGACGTGCTCGATGAAGCCGTGCAACGTCGCGGGCTCGATTGCCTGCACGTCGCTTGGGGCAATCCTGCGGCTGTGCTGCTCGGGGACTGGCTGTACGCGCGGGCATTCGCGCACTGCACGGCGCTCGCGGATCGCACGCCCTCGCGCGTGCTCGCAGAAGCCACGGCGCGCATCTGCGCGGGCGAGATCCACCAGAACCTCACGCGCGGGCGCTTCGATCTAAGCGAGAGCGAATATTTTTCACAGATCGACGGTAAGACCGCCGCGTTGTTCGAGGCCGCCGGTCGGCTCGCGGCGCACGCCGCAGGCGCTTCCAGCGAATCCGTGGAAGCCGCTGCTCGCCATGGAATGCTCGCCGGGCGCGCCTTCCAGATTGCCGATGATCTGCTTGATCTCGAAGGTGAGCTCGCCATCACCGGAAAATCGTTGGGAACTGATTGGGAGAGCGGAAAGATGACCCTTCCGCTGATTCGCATGCGCGACACCGCGGCACCGGCGCTGCGCAAGCAATTGGAGAAAGCTTTCCATGAGCGCTCCCCGCGGGCTTGTCTGCGCCAAGAGCCACTGCACGCGGCCTTCACGCACGCAACCAAACTCTGCCGCCAAGAGGTGAAGCGGCTGCTTGAGGCGGCCGGCACCGAGGCCGCCCGGCTTCCTGCGCGCGAAGAGCGCAACGCTCTCGCCCAATTGACGGCCTGGCTGGGCAATCGGACCCGATGAGCGCGTCGGCCTCGAATCCTGGGAAGGGCAGTGGACGCTGGACTTTCCCGCGCGCACTCCTGACGCTGTTGATCCTGATGCTCTGGATCGAGGCGACCATGGCCTTGGTCCGCGGCACCCGCTCCGCGGAGGGTTCTGGCCGCTTACTCCGTGCGACTGGACTGTTTCTGCTCTTGCTGCCCGCATTCGGATTGGTGGTCTATCGCTGGAAGCACGTGCACGGATTTTTCCGATCGGTGCAAGTCGGCGTGATGAACCTGGTGTTGATCGGTCTCGGAGCCATCACCGGAGTTTTGTTTCAGCAAGAGGATCCTTTCGCGCCGACGCCGCCCGGCGCGGTCGCCGCGCTGACGACGCAGGCAGGAGAACTGGGCAACCGACCCTGGAATCGTTCGGAGAAATTCGCCTACCAGGACTACCAGTCCTTTCGAACCGCGCAAGCCTTCTTCGTCTACCACCTGTTCAATCACCTCGGCCTGCGCGGGAGCATGGGTTTTGAGGGTCCAGCGCCGGGCGATTCGTCGGAGGACCGCGAAGCCCTAGCCAACCTGTCGCTGCGACTTCCCGAATTGCGATCGCGCTTTGGTGAAGAATTTGTCGTCGCCATTGAACGGCAGAGCGAAACGGGATTGCGCACGCGCGGCCGCAACGCGGAGATTCGGGAACTTGAGGAGCGCTGGGACAATACTTGGTGGACCATATTCGTTTGGGCGGATCGGCTGGACTTGCGGCGCGCCTACCGCTCCGACTGGTTCGCAGTCCTGTGGGGCGTCCTGTTGCTCGGCGTGCTGTCGAACACCTTTCGCGGGGGAGCCCGCCGACTCGCGCACCCCAAAATGTGGGGATTCGTGATCACCCACGTGGGTGTCATGTCCGTGATCTGCGGCGGTTACTGGGGGCGACTGACTGAGGAACGCGGCATCCTTGAATTGCACATTGGCGAAAGCGGAGGGGACTTCCAAAGTTATGCCGGTCCGCGCCTCCCGCTGCGCGAACGCGGGTGGTTTGGAAGCGGCGAACCCTTTGAGGTTCGCTTGGATGCGTTCCGCGCCGATCACCACGACGTTCTGGACGTAGTCTTTGCCCGCCGCGGCGAGGACGGGGCTCCGTATCCGGAGTTCGAACTCGCGCAACAGCCCAAACTCCGCGTCTTCAGCGGCAAGACGGAGGACTACGATCGCACGGCGGAAGAGGGTGCACCGCGCTTGCAGTTGGAAGTGCTGGAGCACGCCAAGCAGGCCAAGCTCGGACTCGCATTGCGTCCAGCGCGTGCCGAAGAAGCCGGATTCCCGGTGGTGCGGGTGCGGGTCGAAGCTGAGGACGGCTCCGTGCAGGACCTCGGTTTGTTGCTTCCCTCTCGGCCCGGCGACGACTTCGTGCGGTCCCACGGACCAAGTGGCACACGGATGCGCTTGGAGTCGGCAAAGGATCGCGCCGAGGCAGAGGCGCGGTTGACGCGTCCCGTCGCCGAACGCCTGGGACGATTGAGTCTTCCGCCTGCGGCGGAAGGCGGTAGCGAACAAAGCCTTTGGGTGCAATTGGGTGCCACGGCTGAGTTTCAGGCCGCCGGTGGTCCCTATCGCATTGAGGTGCTTGATGCGATTCCAACCTTCCGGCTCCTCGCCGGCGCCGAGGGAGTGATGGAAGCGGCTCCCCTGGAGGGTCCCATCGAACGCAGTGATGCACAAAATCCGGCCGTGCGGGTGCGGATCACGGCACCCGATGGGCGCGAAGAGTTGCGCTGGATTCTCGAGCGCGAATTTCATCGCGACGACTTGCTCTTCGCCGGATTGCCGTTGGAGTTCCGGTGGGACGTCTGGTCCGCGCCCGCCACGCGCCGCTTGGTCTTCTTCGCGCTGGACGACGGCGCGATGTGGTGCGGGGAATTGGGCGTTCCGAAATCACTTCTGCGGGTCGAACCGGGATTCACCTTGCCGCTCGCGGACGGAGCGCGCCTGATCGCGCCGGAATCCTTTGCGCGCGGCGAGGTGGACGTTCAACTCGGGCACCTGGATGACGCCGACTACTTCGTTGTCGCGCCTCCGGCCATTCGCCTGCGCGTGACCACTCCTGCTGGCGCGCAG
>CAZCXL010000340.1:0-3046 GCA_964502625.1 uncultured Planctomycetales bacterium
ACCGATTTCCAGGCCGTCCGGATACGCAATCTGCGCGTAGCCGAGATCCAAGGTGATGCCCCGCTCGATTTCCTCGGGGAGACGGTCCGGATGGGTTCCCGTCAGCGCGGCGATCAGCGAGGACTTGCCGTGGTCAATGTGTCCCGCTGTGCCGATCACGACCGGCAGAGGAAGCGCCTCAGCCATGTCGGAAGTCGGCAGAGGCCGTGGCGCGTTCGAGTCGGCGCATGTTCACGCCTGCTCAGTTTAGGACTGCGGGCGCGGACAGTCCTTTCCCTCGCATAAGATGGGAACAGACCCGCGATGTCCCCCCACTCGCTGCCGCATCTTGCGCAGGATCTCCGCGCCCCTCGCCCCTGCCTGAACTTCGGGCATCAGGGCATGCGGTCCGGTCAAGCGGTGCCGAGTCCCGAGGCTTTCGGCCCGACGCCCGCTCGGCCCATCCATCGTCTCTCCGCGGATCTGCAGCAGCGCTTCGGCCACAAACTGCGCAGGATCATGCTCGACTTGGGATTGAGTTGCCCCAATCGGGACGGCACCACGGGGCACGGCGGCTGCATTTACTGCGACGTGCACGGCAGCGGCACCGGCGCCGCCGCGGGAGGCGCGAGCCTCGACGAGCAGTGGACGCGCGAGTTGGCGCGTGTGCGTCGCACCGTTCCCACGGGCCCCTGCGGGATCCTCTACTTTCAGTCGTATTCCAACACTTGGCCGGATCTGGAGCCTCTGGCGCAGGCCTTGGCTTGGGCCACTACCCACGCCGAAATCGCGCCGATTCTCGCCGTGGGCACACGGCCGGATTGCTTCACGGAGGCCGCCGCAGATCTGATCGCGCAGTACCGCAGCTCGTTCGCCGAAGTCTGGATGGAGTTCGGACTCGAGACTGCGGATGACGAAGTGCAGAAACGCATCGGACGACACGACACGCTGGCTGCGTTTCACCAGGCTTGCACACTGGCCGGCGAACGCGGACTCCTGCGGGTGGCGCACACCATCCACGGTTTGCCAGGTGAGGGTCCCGAAGGATGGCTACGCCAAGTCGCGGAAATCACGCGGGCCGGTTGCGAGGGCATCAAGTTTCATCAGTTGATCGTGCTCCGCCGCACCATCCTCGCCCGCCAATGGCTGAATGATGAAATCCAACTCGCCAGCGCCGAAGAATATGGCGATGCGGTCGCCGAAGCGCTGGCGCGGCTGCCGTGGTCCGTGGTCGTGCACCGGCTCTGCGCCGACGCCCGTGCGGCCGACCGGCTCGATGGCCGCGACGCGGAGTGGAATCGCAGCGCGGAGCGCCGCATGCTCGACACGCTGCAGAAAAGTGGTGAGGCCAGCAGGATTCGAACCTGCGACTAACTGGTTAAAAGCCAGCTACTCTACCAACTGAGTTATGGCCCCATGCGGTGCGCAGACCGGGCGCAGATGGTAACGCCGCGCCCGGCGCTGGAGGATTAGACCTCCAGGATTTCCTTCGACTTGGCGGTCACCAAGTCATCCACGAGTTTCTCGTGAGTCTTCAGAATGTCTTGGACCTTGTCCTTGGCAAAGCCCGCGTCGTCCTCGGTGACGACCGGTTGGTGACTCTTGTTGCCGACGATCGAATCCACGTGCTTCAGCACGTCGCGGCGGACGTTGCGCAGGGCCACCTTGGAGTCCTCGGACATGGTGCGCACGCGCGCGACCAACTTCTTCCGCATGTCCTCGGAGAGTGGCGGAATCGTGATCCGGAGCAACTTGCCGTCGAGCGTGGGATTGAGCCCGAGATCCGCGGAAAGCACCGCGCGTTCAATCTCCTTGAGCGCGCTCACGTCGTAGGGCTTCACCACGATTTGGCGCGGTTCGGGGACCGTGATCGAGGCCATCTGCCCTAGCGGCGTCTTACTGCCGTAGTAATCCACCCGCACGTTCTCGATGAGTCCCGGGTTGGCGCGGCCAGTGCGAATGCCCCGGATCTCCAATTGGAAGTGCTCGACCGCCTTCTGCATGCGGTCCGTGGCGTCGACAAGGAAGGATTGGATGCTAGTCGCCATGAGTTCAGTCTTGCGCGTTGCGCACCACGGTTCCGATCTTCTCCCCGCGCGCCGCCCGCAACAAGCCATCCGGCGCATTCATGTCGAAGACGATGAGGGGCAAGTCGTGCTCACGGCACAGGGCGAAGGCGGTCTGATCCATCACCCGCAAGCGCCGGTCCATCACCTCTTGGTAGGTCAATTCGGGTAGGAGCACCGCGTCCGAGAAGCGCTTGGGATCCTTGTCGTAGACCCCGTCCACCATGGTGGCCTTGAGCAGAGCGTCGCAACCGAGTTCGATCGCGCGCTGGGCGGCGGCCGTGTCCGTGGTGAAGAAGGGGTTGCCGAGCCCACCCACGAGCACGACCACGCGGCCTTTCTCCATGTGGCGCAGCGCCCGCAGCCGAATGAAGGGCTCGCAGACCTTGTGGACGTCGATCGCGCTCATGACGCGATCACCCACACCAAAACGCTCCAGCGAATCTGAGAGCGCGAGGCCGTTGATGACCGTCGCCAGAATGCCCATGTAGTCGGCCGTAGCGCGGTTGATGCCGAGGCTCTCCGCGCTCGCGCCGCGCAGGATGTTGCCTCCGCCGATGACGCAAGCGACCTGAACCCCTTCACCGTGCAGGATCCGCAGTTGCGCGGCCAAGTTTTCGACTCGCTCGACGTCGAGGCCAGTTTCACCGCGACGGGCAAAACCCTCGCCGCTGACCTTCAGCAGGATGCGCCGGTGGGCCGGGGAGGCAGGAGCGGCGTCCGCCACCAGCCTTCCCGCCTAGGCTCCGAGTTCGAAGCGCGCGAAGCGTTCGATCTTGATGTTCTCGCCGAGCCGGGCGATCGCCCCTTTCAGGCGGTCTCCGACCTTGACGGTGGGATCGCGCAAGTCTTCTTGCTCGAGCAGCGCGCGTTCTTGGACGAATTTCTCAATGCGCCCGGCCACGATCTTCTCGCGGATGTTCTCCGGCTTGCCGAGCAGGTCTTGGGAGCCGAGCAGGATGCGCCGCTCTTCGTCCACCAGCTCCTTGGGAATGTCAGCC
>CAZCXL010000341.1:0-3039 GCA_964502625.1 uncultured Planctomycetales bacterium
CGCGAGTTGCGCGCGCGCATTGCGTGCGCGGACACGGCGGGTCTGGCAGCGAGCGAACGTTCTCTCCGCGAAGCGATGGCAGCGCTCGAATCCCGCATCGAAGCTCTGCGCAACGACCGGCGCGGCGCAGACGAACAACTGCAGACCCTGGAGCGTGAAGAGCAGGCCCTTCGGGAACGTCACGAGGCGCTGCGGACCGAAAGCAGCGAGGTGAAAGAACGCGTTGCGGGCCTTGACGAGCGCATTGTCGGCTTGGAAACCCGCGCCTCCGAGGGCGAATCCCGGATTGAGCGCGATCGCGAGCGACTTGAAGGTTTGCGCGGACGTCGTGAAGTCGATTCCGGGGCTCTCCAGCGCCTCAGTCAGGAATCCGAGCGGCTGCAAGAACTCTTGGCGCAGGCGCGTATCGCTGCTCAGCAAGCGGAATCAGCCTTCGTGGCCGCGCGGGAAGCTCGCGCCGAGTTGCGCTTGCGCTTGGAGGCTCTGCGGAATGAAATGTTAAATGCGCTCGATGCGCGCACACAGAGCCACAACGAGGTGGCGCTGGCCGCCAAACGCCGCGGTGAGGCCGACGGACACCTGAACGCGCTCGGTCACCGCCGGACCGAAATCGGCGGAGAGGTCCTCACAGCAGCCGAGTCCGTAGAAGAATTGGAGCGCAGCACCGGAAGCGCAACGGCACGGCTCCACGCGACGCGCGGAGAAGTGCAGGAGCGCCTCGTCGAGCGTGATGCGCGACGCGACGAGCACGCCGGCTGCATGACGGCCGCCCACGAATCTCGCCAGAAGGCTTCAGCAGCGCGCGCGCGTTGGGAAGCCATGCGTGCCGTGGAGGAAGAAACCGCGGCCGTGCCTGCGCACTTGCAGCAGTTGCGCGAGACCAGCGATGCCAGTCGGAGTTGGGCTTTGGACGGAGTCGAGATTGAGGCGCCCTGGGATCGCCTGGTGGAGAACCTCCTCGGTCGGCTGCAGCACGCCCTGTGGGTGAAGAACCGCGCGGAAGCGTCCAGCCAGGAATTGGCCGGCGGCGCCGCGGATTTCCTTTTTGACGCGGGTTTGTCCAGCGCGGAAGCCGTGGAGATTCAAGGCGCGCGTCCTTTGCGCTCCTTGATGAGCGGAGATCCGGCGCGCGTGGCCGCTCTGTGTCGGCGATTGGGCGCGGTCCACGTCGTCGAGCAAGCTGCGGACGCCAGTCGGCTGGCTGCGCTGCATCCCGAAGCCGTGTTGCTCTCTCGTGACGGTGAGGCACACGGCGCAGGCTGGACCCGGCGTGGAATTCTTTTGGAAGAAGCCGCCGGACCGCTCGCACGCCGCAATGATCGTGAACGTGCACGCAAGTCAGCGGAGCGGTCTGACGCGGAGTTGCAGCGCTCCCTGGAGCTGGAGCGCAAAGCATCCGTCGCCCTGCGCGAAGCCGAAGAACGTCTGAGCGCTGCGGAAGAGCAGCGCCGTCGGGCACAAGCAGCAGATGACGACCTCGTGGCGCGCCGCGAACATGCGCGCAAACGCGCCGAGGCCCTGAGCCAGGAAGAGCGGGCGCTTGCAGCTGAGGCCGCTGCCTTACACGCCGTCGCAACCCATGCGCAGCATGCTGAGGAAGCCGCTGCTCAGGCGCGCGACGCGGCGGAGTTGCGCAGGAAAACCGCGGAGCAGGAGTTGCAAGGACTCCAAACCGAGATCGCGAAGCGTGAAGAGGCCTACGACTTCTGCGGACAGGCGGCGCATGAAACGCGCGCCGCCGCGGAGCGAGCCTCTCAGGAGCACGCGCATGCGCGGATCGAGTTCGCCACGCGAGAGCGTGCGGGCGCGGAACTCTCCGCGGAATTTGTGGCCGTCGAAGCCGAGGTCGGAACGCTGATGGAGGGCTTGTCGGCGCTCCGAGAAGCCGCGCGTAGCGCGCGAGCCGAGCGCGATCTGCTACTCCAGCGCCGTGCCGGCTTGAGCGAACGCTCCGAAGAAGCCGCGGTTCAAGCGCGGCGCGCGAGTGAGGGGGTTGCCGGAGCGCGGCATCGCCTCGCGGGTGAGAGCGGCCAACTGGAGGAGATGCTCGGCACCCGGCAAGAGCATGCATTGGAGTTGCAACGCGCGGAATTGAACCGCGCCGAACTTGTGCGTGGTGTGGTCGAGGAGTTCGGGCAGAGCGTGGAGGACCTCGCGCGTTCCCTGAACATTGATCCCGCTGCGCCTTTGGATGCAGCTGAGGACGAATCCGCCCAACGCGGAGAACTCGCGGATCTGCGCGCGCGCATCGAGACCCTCGGCGCGGTCAACCTCGAAGCCGTTCAGGAACTCGAAGAACGTGAACAGCGCCTCCAGTTCTTGGAGCGGGAGCGGGCCGATCTATCCGGCGCGCAAGGCGAACTCGTCGCCACCCTGGCCGATCTTGACCGTGAATGCGGCGAGCGCTTCCTGGCCACCTTCCAGACGGTGCAGGGGCATTTCGAGCAGATCTTCCGGCGACTCTTCCGTGGCGGGCGTGCGGAACTGCAGCTCACGGAGGGAATGAATCCGCTCGAGGCGGGCATCGAGGTCTCTGCGCGTCCGCCGGGCAAGGAGTTGCGCTCGATCAACCTGCTCTCCGGCGGTGAGCGTACCCTGACTGCGCTGGCTTTACTGTTGGCAGTCTTCCATTCCCGCCCCTCGCCCTTCTGCTTGCTGGACGAAGTGGATGCGGCCCTCGATGACTCGAACGTCGAGCGATTCCTCGACGCCTTGAACGATTTCACTGGAACGACCCAGTTCCTCGTGGTGACTCACAACCGGATTACCATGGCGCGCTGCTCACGCCTGTTCGGCGTGACCATGCGCCGCCGCGGCGTGTCGATGGTGGTCAGCGTCGCGCTGGACGAGTTGCCGGAAGACCCCGGCGCTGTGATTGAACGCCTGGCGGGCGGCAGCGAAGTGGAAGTTCCGCGCGGTCGCGGGAATCCGCCTCGTGCCGCATCAACGCCGGAGCGGGCGCTCGAAGCCGGGAACTAGCGGGCGGTCGAGAAAGCCTTCTCGATTTCCGGCAGGGAGCCGATGAGCAATCTTCCCACC